>JAIMAL010000044.1 GCA_023511995.1 Burkholderiales bacterium | reverse complement strand
GTTCCTCTTCCGCGCCGCCGGCGCACGCGTGCGCTTCCCCGGCTTCCTGGCGCTCTACCGCGAGGCCGCGGAGAACGGAGAGGAGAACGGGGAGGCGTGGCTACCTGCCCTGTCCGCAGCCCAGCCGCTGCGCCTGCTGGAGGTCCAGCCCGGACAGCACTTCACCCAGCCGCCGCCGCGCTACACCGAGGCCTCCCTGGTGCGCGCGCTGGAGGAGCTGGGGATCGGCCGTCCCAGCACCTACGCGCCCACGCTGGAGACCATCAAGTCGCGCGGCTACGTGCACATGCAGGAACGGCGCCTGGCACCGACCGACCTGGGCATGCTGGTCACCGATCTCTTGGTAGAACACTTCCCCGACATCGTCGACCTGGACTTCACCGCCCAGATGGAGGAGGAGCTGGACGAGATTGCGGAGGGTCGACGCGACTGGGTCAAAGTCGTCCGGGAGTTCTACGCCCCCTTCGAGCGCGACCTGCAGCGGGCGGAGAAGCAGATCGTGGAGGTGGAGTTCCCCGAGGTGGAGACCGGCGAGGCCTGTCCGGAGTGCGGCCGGCCCCTGGTGCGCAAGCACGGCCGCTTCGGCGAGTTCATCGCCTGCTCGGGTTATCCGGAGTGCCGGTACACCCGGCCGGTCGGCATCGGCGTGGCCTGCCCGCGCTGCGGCGGGGAGATCGTCGCGCGGAGGACGCGGCGGGGCCGCACGTTCTACGGTTGTGCCACCTACCCGGCGTGCACCTTCACCTCGTGGGACCGGCCGGTGGACCGGCCCTGCCCGCGCTGCGGCAGCCTCATGGTGTCCAAGCCGCTCCGCCGCGGGCCGGAGCTGCGCTGCACCAACGCGGCCTGCGGCCACCGCGAGCCGGCCGAGCCCGCCCCCGCCTCCGGCGACCGCGCGCCCGCGACGGCAGGGGCCGGTCCCCCGGGTCTGGCGCACTGACCCGTGGTCGCCATCGATCGCGATCTGGCGGCGTTCCTGGAGACCCTCGAGGCCGAGGCCGGCGCCTCGCCCCACACGCTGGCGGCCTACCGCCGCGACGTGGAGGCCTTCCGCCGCTTTCTGGCCGCCGAGGGCGTGCGCGGGTGGGACGCGGTGACCCCGGCCGTCGCGCGGCGATACCTGGCGTCCCTCCACGGCCGGTACGCGCGCGGCTCGATCGCGCGACGGCTGTCGGCGCTGCGGACCTTCTACCGGTTCCTGCGGCGGGAGGGCCGGGTGGCCCGAAGTCCGCTGCGCCTGATCACCGCGCCGCGCCGCGGCCGCCGGCGGGCGGGGGCCCCCCCCCCCGCGGTGGGCGGGGCGGGGGCCGGGGCGGGGGGGGCCCCGGGGGGGCGCCTGGAGGCTGGGGTTTCGGCTGAACGCTAATCTTCGGCCCGCCAAAACCCAGAGAAATATTTACGTCGATGTCAGGCCCTAAGTCCAGGTTAAAGCTTGGACTGAGCGTGATCTGGGGCCTCAGATCCACCCCAATATCCAGGCTCGGCTTGACGAAAACCACAGGGATGTTTATCGACACCCCGGGAGACACTTCTATAGGGATCTCAAAGTTTGTCTCCGGCTCCCCGGGAGGGAGAACCGGAGGGTAGATGGGGGGTTGATAGCCGCAGCGGTCGGGCTCCCCGTCTACCCGGGTGATAGCAAGTACCTCCACCCAGGTATCAGCGGGAGAGATGTCCTCTAACCTGATATTGGCGTAGATGTTCGTAAAGGTCTGAACAGAACAGTTGGACCATTGCCGATGGTCTATCCGAAAATCATATTCGCCGTGGGCGCCCTCCACCCAACCACGGACCGTGACCGGGCCATTAACCTGAAAAACAATATTTGATTGCTGGACTCCGTCTACGCGTCGGGAAACAACGATTTCATAAGGAACACACTCACACCGCCCCCCCAAAGGGGTTTGGTTCAGAGGAGGCGGAAACGAAGGGGGCTGTTCGTCCGGAAGCGGACAAACCGCATCCCAGATCGCCCTACTGACAGCCCCGACCCCGAGGGGGTCCCCTACCGCCCACTGGGGATAGTTTCTATAAAGGCTGCAGGCAGCCCCTCGAACA
>JAIMAL010000043.1 GCA_023511995.1 Burkholderiales bacterium | reverse complement strand
CGCCTGAACTGGAAAACACCTCATCAGGTATTTATGCAATCATACAGCCGCGTTGCACTTCGAGATTGAATCCACCGTACGTTTGAGACCCAACTGCCGCGAAAAACATAGGCCAATTTCCCCACAACCTCATCACTGCATTAACTAGAGAAATGACGAGGAGCGCCCCGACTACGAACGCCCGCCAACTCATTTGGCGCCACCTCGGGCCGCATCTTGTCTATTTGCCGGGTTCTTCTCTGCATATAGTCTTGCAGCAAAAGCCTCCCATCCACCGCCCAACTCAATCAGCGCGATTATCCGTGTAGCCGCAGCTGCCGACAACTTCCAAACGTATTCAAGATATTTTTTGCTCCTTCTGACGAAGCAGTTGCAATCGTCGGTGAAACCAAGTCACCATCAATCATACCTTTCGCATAAGACGTGCCCGTTCCCGTCGCACCAGCCACAGCACCCACCGCCCCCAACGGATTCACCAACGCCACAACAGCAGAAGCCATACCAACATCATCCAGGGTTTTCTTATCCAACGCCCCCAGATACGCCTGCGTGGCCGGGTCAGTGGTATCGAGATTGGCATTCCGGGTCAGACATTCCGCCGTGGCGCACGTCCAGTACTTCGGTTCATACACCTTCCCATCGACCACGACCTTGGTACTGTATCGGCCCCTTTCGTCCAGGGGCAGCCCAGTAAGCCTGTCCCGAGGCTGGTCCGCTTTGGCCGGAGCAGGCGGCAGCACATACAGCCGGGGAGCATACGGGGATTCCCAACCACCCGTCTGCCGCTGAACGTAGGCGATAAGTTCCGCGTCCACCTCGGGCAACACTTGGATCAAAGACTGGCCGTCTTCTCCTGCTCGCCATTTTGCTCGGCTGTCGTAGATTTCTTTCTCCCAGTTCGACACCTTCACCACCATGCCCGTTGCAACCGTCTCGCCCTTTTCTCGGTTGCCCAAGAGGCGCATGGCATCCTCAATCTCAGCCTGAGTGTACCGTCCCCCGCTTTCCCTCGCCAGGCGCGCCGCCAGACGGCGCTCGTCCCGGTGCAGTTGTCGGTTGTTCACCGCCTCATTCGTCGCCGCCTGGGCCGCGGTCACGCCGTCGTAACCCGCCGCCTGGGCCGTGGCACCGCCGATGAAGGTGAGGCCACCGGCCATGAGGGCGCGTTGGGTTTGATTGACCGGGTCGGGCAGGAGCGAGCCTGCAAAGGCGCTCATGCCCCCGCCGATGGCGCCGGCGGCACAGTCGTGGCCACTGAGCGCGGCTGCGGCGCAGCCCAGGGCGGCGTGCGCCAGCAGGTAGCCGGGTGAGCCCATCTCGCCCAACGGCTTGCCGAGGCCGGTGTTGTCGCCGATGAACTTGGCCGCATCGGCACTGGCCGAGGCCACGAAGCTGTTGACGAAGGCTTGGCCGAAGCTGCCCGCGCCCTTGCCGTAGACCGCCTGGTTGACGCTGGCGCTGATGCCGGCGCGGACGGTGTAGCCGACGAGCTTGTCGGTGAGGTCGGTGGCAGTTTGGGCGGCCTTGAGGGTGTTGCCCACCTGCTGCGCACCCGTGAGGGTGCCGTTGGCGAGCACCTGCCCCGCCCATTGGGTGAGCCCCGCAGTGAGGCCCGAGGTGAGCCCGCTCTTGAGGACGCTATCCAGGCTCAGGTTGCCGGTGAACGCGCCGGTGGCTGGAGCAGCCTCCTCAGCCTCCGGCGTTGCCTACAAACTAAAGGCTTGACCCCGTTTTACGCTCCGAGCCAGCCGTCGTAGAGATAGGGGATGTTGCCTGCGCGTAGCTCGGGCGGCAGCAGGCTGTTGAGGCTGTCCGGGTCCGGGGTGCGTGACCCCGCTTTCCTGCGCGGGCGAATCAATAACTCAATCCTTAACGCCTGACCCCGTTCCCCGCACGAGCACACAAGGGGTCACCCATTAGCCACCCCTGGTCGCCGGCTCACAGTTCATCGCCAGATAGTTTCATCGCGTCGCAGGAGCTCCCATAAATAATCACATGCCTCTTCTTCGGACTCGAATTGCCGACAATCCCATTTGTGCCCGCGTTCTGCATAGTAAACTTCCCACATTCCGTCACGACGCATAATGTGATACATATCGTGCTGGCGCGGGTCGCCGTTAATAGCAACCACATCTTCCGGCTTGATACCGTAGCACCGCAATAGCTCGATGACATCGTCACACTTCAAGGGATTACCCTTTTCAAATACCCTGCGTTGATCAGATCCCTGATAGCCTTATCCGTAACAAATTGGGGGCCGAGCCCCGGCTGACCGTATGCCGGAGCAATTTCGCCCGCTTTAACGGGAAGTGGCTTAATGACTTCAAATACGGAATAGGATCGCTCTTCCCCTCCTGGCGGCAGAGCCCGCATCGGAACCAGCGTCCCTTCTGGCGCGAGGAACCGACCTGCATCCCTACCATAACGATCAACGCGCGCCCCTGGAAGCAATATGAAATCGCGCGCCTCCCCGAGAAACCCATCGTTTGGTGGATCGTACCAAGTGAGCGAACGCCCTGGAGACACGGGGTTCTTTGGCGCTGGCCCACCCCGTACCGACAACGCCACCCCACCCGCAACCACGCCTCCTTCCGAGAGCACTTCCGCTGCGGTGATGCCGGCTTGGTTGCACGCAACCGGGTTGGTCAGGCAGGCGCCGACTGCCCAAGGCGCCAGGATCGCGCCAGCGGTGATGGCGCCCGCAGCGGCCTGACGGCTGGCTTCCCGGTTCGCGTCGGCGATGCCCTGCTTGTAATAGTACCCCGGCAAATACCGGCCCGTCTGCCCTGCCTGAATCTGCCGGTAGGCCTGCTGGCCCGTCGGGGTATTCAGCGTCTCCGCATACATGCGGTCGCTGAAGTACGTGCGCGCTATGCTATGACGGCGTTACTTCTGCTGCCCACCAAGGATTTTCGGCAAAAACGTTTTCGATGGGGTGTAAGGCACTGGGTCAGTCGGAAGATACCACTTGGTCCGT
>JAIMAL010000042.1 GCA_023511995.1 Burkholderiales bacterium | reverse complement strand
CGAACAGGCTGGGGTCGCCGCGGAATTTGTTGATCACGACGCCCTTGACGCGGGCCCGCTCCCGCGGCGTCATCAGGTGCAGGGTACCGACCACGGCCGCGAAGACGCCGCCCCGGTCGATGTCCGCCGCCAGCAGCACGTCCGCGTCCGCCTCCTCGGCCATCCGCAGGTTCGCGATGTCCCGCGGCTTCAGGTTCATCTCCACCGGGCTGCCGGCGCCCTCGATGATCAACACCTCGTACCGGTCCGCCAGGTACCGGTAGCTCTCCACCACCGCCGCCCAGACGGCCCCGAGGCGCTCCCGAAGATACTGGCGAGCAGACATGGTCTCGTACACCCGCCCCTGCAGCACCACCTGCGTCCGGTGGCCGCTCATCGGCTTGAGCAGGACGGGGTTCATGTGCTCGTTCGGCGCGATCCCGCAGGCCGCCGCCTGCACCGCCTGCGCCCGGCCGATCTCCCGGCCCGACGGGGTCGCCGCCGAGTTCAGCGACATGTTCTGCGCCTTGAACGGGGCCACCCGGTACCCATCCTGGGCGAGGATGCGGCACAGGGCCGTGCACAGCACGCTCTTGCCCACGTTCGACGCGGTGCCGAGCACCATCAGGCTCTTGGCCATTTGGGTTCCCCCTTCACATCGGCAGGCCCCGGGCGTCCGCCCCGGCCGCGCCAACGGAGCGTCCATCCCGCCGCCGCACCCGCCACATCCAGATGAACAGGGTCACGAACATCACGGTGATGCCGCCGCCCAGCCAGCCGAAGTCGATGCGCCCGGCGGCCTCCGCCACCGCCGTCAAGCCGGGCACGTGCGGGCCCAGCACCTGCAGCCATTCGACGCTGCCGACGAGGAGAGCCACCAGGACCGACAGGCCTGTGACCACGGCGTTGTACAAGGCGCGCGATCGCGCCAGCCCGCGCGCCCAGGTGTAGGTGTGCAGCATGACCAGGCCGTCGGCGGCGTCGAGTAGGCTCATCCCTGCCGCGAAGCAGAGCGGCAGCGTCAGCACCAGAGCGGCCGGAGCCCCTCGGGCCGACGCCGCGGCGGACATGGCGATCACCGCCACCTCCGTCGCCGTCTCGAAGCCGAGCCCGAAGAGCAGCCCCACCCAGAACAGGTCCCCGCTCCGCCGCACACGCCGGAGCAGCCGCCCGCACGCGCGCGCCATCAGGCCGCCGGATGGGGCGCTCTCCGCTTCGCCGTCACACACTCGCCCGGACGCCCCCCGCAAGGAGCGCAGCGCCGCCCGCCACGCCCCCCAGTTGAGGGCGGCCACCGCGTACAGGTACGTGGCCGAGATGCACGTGCCCACCGTGCCCAGGCCGGGTGCGGCCGCCCATCCGGCGGCCAGTCCCGCGCCTTCCGCCGCACCATCGCCCTCCGCCGCGCCCGCGCTCGCCAACTGCCCGCCGATCCCTGCGTGCCCGAGCGACAGCGCGGCGAGACCCGTCAGCAGGAACACCACCGCCGAGTGGCCGAGCGAAAACCACAGGCCGGCCGCCGCCGGACGGTGGCCCTCGCCCACCAGTTTGCGGGTCGTGTTGTCGATGGCCGCGATGTGATCCGCGTCCAGCGCGTGCCGCAGCCCGAAGGTGTAGGCCACCAGACAGAGCGGCATCATCGCCCGTGCCCGCACGCCGTCGAGGGCCAGCCCCGCCAGGGCCATCGCCTGCAGGAAGGCTACCGCCGCGAATACCCGGCCGGGCGCGCCGATCCGCGCGGCCCTCATCCGCGCCCCTCCTTCCGCGCCCGGCGCCAGGCCGCGCAGGCCGCCACGAACCGCGGCGCCATCTCCGGATTGGAGCCGAAGTGCAGATGCGTGTACCCGGCAACGAGCCCCCCGTCGGCGTACCCGTCGATCCCGCCGCCCCGCGACCCCTCCACGCGCCAGGCCGCGGGCCGGTCCGGGTCGGTCCATTCCGCAATGGAATAATGAAACTCGTGCCCCCGCGCGCGCTCCCCAGCCGGCAGAAGAAGGGTGTCCCGCAGCGCCGTGACCTCCCGGTAGCCAAGCGCCGCCAGGCGGTCCTGCATCCGCACCCGCGCCGGCACCATCCCGGCCATCGCGTGGGTCTCCCCGGCCCGGTCGGTCAGCGCCTCGCACAGGTACATGAACCCGCCGCACTCGGCGAACACCGGCATCCCGGCCGCCACCGCCCGGCGCAGGCTCTCCCGCACCGCCTCCTGCCGGCTGAGCTCGGCCGCGAACTCCTCCGGGAACCCGCCGCCGATGTATACGCCGTCGGCCTCGGCCGGCACCGGCTCACCCGCCAGCGGCCGGAAGGTCACCAGGCGCGCACCGTGCCATTCGAGCAGCTCCAGGTTCTCCGGGTAGTAGAAGTTGAACGCCGCGTCCCGCGCCACCGCGATGCACGCAGCCTCCGGCCGCGGCTGGCCGCGGAACAGCACCGGATCCGGCGCCGTCCAGTCCTCCGCCGCCTCCGCCAGTGCCAGCACCCGGCCGATGTCCACCGCCGCTTCCACAGCGTCCGCCAGGCGATGGAAGAGCCCGTCCAGCTCCCCCCGTTCCAGGGCCGGGATGAGGCCCAGGTGCCGCTCCGGGATCGCCAGCTCCGCCTGGCGCGTCAGACCGCCCAGCACCGGCACCCCGCACACCGGCTCCACCGCCTGGCGCACAATCTCCAGGTGTCCCGGCCCGCCGACGCGGTTGGCGATCACGCCGGCGATGCGCACCCGCGGATCGAGCCGTTGAAACCCCAGCACCACCGCCGCGGCGCTGCGCGCCATGCGGCTCGCGTCGATGACGAGCACCACCGGCGCCTCCAACAGCCGGCTCACCTCCGCGGTCGATCCCGTGTCCGCCCGCGGGTCCTTGCCGTCGTACAGGCCCATCACGCCCTCGATCACGGACACCTCCGCCCCCTCGCTGCCGCGGTGAAACACCTCGCGCACGGCGGCGGGCGAAAGCATCCAGGTGTCCAGGTTGCGCGACGGCCGGCCCGTGACGGCCGTGTGGTAGCTCGGATCGATGTAGTCGGGCCCGACCTTGAATCCCTGCACCACATGTCCCCGCCGGCGCAGAGCGGCCATCAGGCCCAGCGTCACCGTCGTCTTGCCCGCGCCGCTGTGGGCGCCCCCGATGACGATCCTCGGCCGCCTCATCGCGGCTC
>JAIMAL010000041.1 GCA_023511995.1 Burkholderiales bacterium | reverse complement strand
GACCGCGCCCCTCTCTCCCCCCGACCAACCCCAGCCCAAAGCCCACGAATACGCCACCTCCATCGAGGCGCCTCCGGGAACCAGCCAGCCATGACCATCCCCATCGAAGCCGCCCTCGCCGTCGCCATCCCCCTGCTCGGCCTGGGCACCTTCCTGCTCCTGCCCCACGCCCACCCCCGCGCCAAACCGCGCCGCGTCCATCTCGCCGGCGCTGGGCTCGCCGCCGTCGGCCTGGCTGCCCTGATGCTCACCCTCGCCCGCCCGGCCGAATGGCTCATCGCCACCTTCTTCTACGCCTTCGCCCTCATCGCCTTAGCCGGCGGCCTCCTGACCATCACCCACCGCGACCCCGTCTTCAACGCCCTCTGCTTCGCCCTCGTCCTCCTGGCCACCTCCGCCCTGTTCCTCCTGGTCGACGCCCAGTTCCTCGCCGCCGGCACCGTCATCGTCTACGCCGGCGCCATCGTCGTCACCTTCCTCTTCGTCATCATGCTCGCCCAGGCCGAAGGCCAGGCCCTCTACGACCGCATGACCCGCGCTCCCCGCCTCACCACCCTCGCCTCCTTCCTCCTGCTGGCCACCCTCGCCTACTCCGTCGCCCTCGTCCGAGGCGCCGAACGCCCCCTGCTCAAACCCCAGGAATACCCCTCCGCAACCGGTGAGGCCACCTTCGCTTTCAAACCCTCCGAGATCGAAACCCGCCTGGTCAAAGCCAGCGACCTGGCCGGCCGGGCCGCTCGCTCCGGCGATGAACCCCTCCGCCAGGTCGTCCGCATGGCCCTCGCCCCCACCGCCTCCACCGCACCCGCCCAACTCGGCGACCCCGCCCGCGGTCTGCCTCCCCCCCACGTCGCCAGCCTCGGCGGCTCGCTCTACACCGAACACCTACTCACCGTCGAACTGGCCGGCGTCCTGCTCCTCCTCGGGCGGTGGGGCGAGGTCCACGAGGTCCTCCTCGAACCCGAGCGGCTCCAGCCGTCCCTTCCACGAGGCCTCCGCGGCGAACACCACGCGGTGACCCCGCCGCTCGAGGACCTTCCCGATCCCGATGCAGTTGTTCGTCGGCCCGTAGGCGCTCTCGGGCATGAACACGATCGTCAGGCGCTCCTCGCCCATCGCCCCTCCCGTCCGTCCAGGGTGGAAAAACGCTTGCGCACTTGACCGCCTTCCTTCTTTCCCGGCTGCCGCCCGGGCGGCTTGCCGCGCTCGATCTGCCGGAGGCCCTCGTCGAGGCGATCGAGACCCTGCGCCGGCTGCGGGCCCACGAAGCCATCCGCCGGCAGATGCAGTACATCGGACGCCTGATGCGGCAGGTGGATGCCGAGCCCATCCGCGCCCGCCTCGCCGCCTGGCGCAATGAGGCGGCATGGGAGACCGCCCTCCACCACCAGGTGGAGGCCTGGCGGGATGCGCTCCTGGCCGACGAGGCGGCCTTGAGCCGGCTTGCCGCAAGTTACCCCGGCATCGATGTCCAGGCCCTGCACACCCTGATCCGCAATGCCCGCCGGGAAGCCCGGGAAGGCAAGCCGCCGCGGAGTGCCCGCGCCCTTTTCCGTACCCTGCGCGAGCAGCTGGCCCTAGCCGCCGGAAAAGATGCGCCCATGGACACCCTGTAATGGAAACTTCGCCTTTTGCCGTTAAGCTATGTACCTCAGTACGGTCTAGAACCCATGACATCCCCCGCCCAAGAAGAACTGATCATCGGCCTGGTGAGCACGAGCGACCGCGCAAGCCAGGGCATCTACGAAGACCGCGGCATCCCCGCCCTGGAGGAATGGTTCCGGGCGGCGCTGGCCACCCCCTGGCGCAGCATCCCCCGCCTGATCCCGGACGAGCGGAAGGTGATCGAGGAGACCCTCATCGACCTCGTGGACCGGCAGGGCTGCCACCTGGTCGTCACCACCGGCGGCACCGGTCCCGCCCCCCGCGACGTGACGCCGGATGCCACGCTGGCCGTGGCCGACCGCGTCATGCCCGGTTTCGGCGAGGCCATGCGCGCGGTGAGCCTCAAATACGTGCCCACCGCCATCCTGTCGCGGCAGGTGGGGGTGATCCGCGGCCGCTGCCTGATCCTCAACCTGCCGGGGCAGCCCAAGGCCATCAAGGAAACCCTGGATGGCATCTTTGCCGCCGTACCCTATTGCATCGAACTCATCGGTGGGCCGTATGTGACCACCCACGAGCACGTGGTGAAAAGCTTCCGGCCCAAATCCGCCCAACGTCCGTCTGCCCCGTAAGCCATGACCCCCTCCCTCGCCGAACGCCACCCTGCCGACAGTATCGGCCGTGAAACCCTCGTTGCCCTGGACCCCCGGGGCCGGCTGCGTCCTTTGGCTTTAGCCGTGGAAGCGCCACCGGACGTGGAGCTTTCCCAACGCAGCCTCAAGATCCGTCTGGCGCGCAGCGCCCACCAACAAAGCGCGGCGCGCCTCTTGATCCGCCGCATGTACGCCGGGCGCGGCTACCGGCTGCCGCTCAATGAGCGCGACGCCAACCGCATCTGCCTTGCCGTCTCCGATGCCGACCGGGTGGTGGGCACCCTCACCCTGGCGCTAGATGGCGAGGCGGAACTGGCCGCGGAGGCCCTCTATGCCGCGGAGCTTGATGCCCTGCGTCGGCAGGGTCGCCGCCTGTGCGAGATCACGCGCCTCGCCGCCGATCCCGCAGCCGGGGCGCGTCAGGTGCTCTTCGCCCTCTTCCACATCGCCTACATTTACGCACGGCGGCTGAAGAGTGCCACCGATGCGGTGATCGAGGTCAACCCCATGCACGTGCGCTTCTACCAGCGTGCCCTGGGTTTCGAACAGCTGGGAGAGAAACGCACCTGTCCCCGGGTGGGCGCGCCGGCGGTGCTGTTGCGGCTGGATTTCCACTACGTGGCGGCCCAGCTCGCCCGCTTCGCCGGCCGGCCGGAGCTTGCCCGCAACGAAAAATCCCTCTACCCCTACGCCTTCAGCGAGATCGAGGAAGCAGGCATCGCCCAGCGCCTGGCAAGACTTCTGGCCTGAGCTATTGTCTATTCCCTTGGCATGCGCTAATCTCGCGCGTTAAAAACATTCGCGGATTCAAGTTTGAAGTGCAATTTTGATTAACGGGTAGGTGGGTCAGAATGTGCGAGCATTTTGCCCCAT
>JAIMAL010000040.1 GCA_023511995.1 Burkholderiales bacterium | reverse complement strand
GCTCGTCGCCCGTGCGCGAATCTGCTCGAAACCCGGCTCGCCATCATCGCGCGCCCTAATGACAAATCTGGGTTTAATGCTGTTGTGTCCCGGGGTGCATGATGACTGAAGACGAATTCCTCGCCTTGGGCCGTCAGGGCTATAACCGCGTGCCGCTGGTGCGCGAAACCCTGGCCGACCTGGACACGCCGCTAGCCGTCTATCTCAAGCTCGCCAACCAGCCCTATTCCTACCTCTTCGAATCGGTGCAGGGGGGGGAGCGCTTCGGCCGCTATTCCTTCATCGGCCTGCCGGCGCGGGTCCGCATCGTGGTGCGCGGCCATGAGGTGTGCGTCGAGGACGAGGCCGGGCTCATCGAACGGGAGGAATGCGCCGATCCCCTTGCCTTCATCGAAGCCTACCGGAAGCGGCTGCGGGTGGCGGAACGCCCCGGCCTGCCCCGCTTCGCCGGCGGGCTGGTGGGCTATTTCGGCTACGACACCGTCCGCTACATCGAGAAAAAACTCGCCGGGGTGAACAAACCCGACCCCATCGGCACACCGGACATCCTGCTTTTGCTCTCGGAGGAGCTGGTGGTGGTGGACAGCGTCATGGGCCGGCTGTACATCGTCGTCTATGCCGATCCGCGGCAGCCCGGCGCCTATGCGCAGGCGCTTGAGCGGCTCACAACCCTGGAGGCGGCGCTGGCAGCACCCCTGACGCCGCCGCCCACCCCCGTCTTTCCGCGGGCGCAGGCCGTCTCCGAATTCGGCGAGGCCGCCTTCAAACAGGCGGTGGAGCGTGCCAAGCGTTACATCTTCGAGGGCGACATCATGCAGGTGGTGCTTTCGCAACGCCTGACGCAGCGTTTCCCCGCGCCCCCCATCAACCTCTACCGGGCGCTGCGCAGCCTCAACCCTTCGCCCTACATGTTCCACTGTGATTTTGGCGACTTCCACGTCGTGGGCGCCTCGCCGGAAATCCTGGTGCGCCTCGAGCGCGACACCGTGACCGTGCGGCCCATCGCCGGCACCCGCCCGCGGGGCGCCACCCGCGAGGAGGACGAAAGACTCGGGGAGGAGCTGCTTGCCGATCCCAAGGAACGGGCCGAGCACCTCATGCTCATGGACCTGGGGCGCAACGATGTGGGGCGGGTGGCGCAGACGGGCAGCGTGCGGGTGACCGAGAACATGGTCATCGAACGCTACTCCCACGTCATGCACATCGTCTCCAACGTGGAAGGGAAGCTTAAACCCGGTCTCGACGCCATGGATGTACTGCGCGCCACCTTCCCCGCGGGCACGGTGAGCGGGGCGCCCAAGGTGCGCGCCATGGAAATCATCGACGAGCTGGAGCCCAGCAAGCGGGGCATTTACGCCGGGGCCGTGGGCTATCTCGGCTTCAATGGCGACATGGATCTCGCCATTGCCATCCGCACCGCGGTGGTGAAGGCGGGCACCCTCCACGTGCAGGCGGGCGCGGGCATCGTTGCCGATTCGGTGCCGGAAAACGAATGGGCGGAAACCAACAACAAGGCGCGGGCCGTGCTGCGGGCGGCGGAAATGGCGCTGGGTGGACTGGGCACAGGCCATGGCTGAAAGCAGCAAAGACCAGGGCGGCAGGACCGGCCGAGGCGCAAGCAGGAAGCGGGATGGCGACGATCGCGCCGGGAACGACAGGAACGATGCGCCGTCAATGACGCTTGAGATGCCCAGCGGGCGCTTTGCCTGGGCGGGGGGTTCGGTATGGTGCTGATGATCGACAACTACGATTCCTTCACCTACAACCTCGTGCAATACCTCGGCGAACTGGGTGAGGAGGTGGTGGTGCGCCGCAATGACGAAATCGACCTTGCTGGGGTCGAGGCGCTCGCTCCCGACCACATCGTCATTTCGCCGGGGCCCTGCACGCCCAACGAGGCGGGCATTTCCGTGCCCCTCATCCAGGCCTTCGCCGGCCGCGTGCCCATCCTGGGCGTCTGTCTCGGGCACCAGGCCATTGGCCAGGCCTTTGGTGGTCGCATCGTGCATGCGAGAGCGCTCATGCACGGCAAGACCTCCCTCATCCATCACAAGGGGGTGGGGGTGTTCGCGGGACTGCCCAGCCCCTTCACCGCCACCCGCTACCATTCCCTGGTCATCGAGCGCGAGAGCCTGCCGGATTGTCTGGAAATCACCGCCTGGACCGAAGATGGCGAGATCATGGGCGTGCGCCACCGGACGCTGCCCGTGGAGGGCGTGCAGTTCCACCCGGAATCCATCCTCACCGAGTATGGACATGAGATGCTGGCCAACTTCCTCAAAGCCCCCTCGCCCAAGCCCTCTCCCATGGGGGCAGACGGGGAACAGCGGAGGACGCCATGACTTTTAAGCAGGCACTCACCACCCTGATCGAAAAGCGGGACCTCGGCCAGGAGGACATGCTCGAGCTCATGCACCAGATCATGACCGGGCAGCTCACTCCGGTGCAGATCGCGGGCATCCTCATCGCCCTGCGCGCCAAGGGCGAGACGGTGACGGAAATCGCCGCCGCCGCGCAGGTGATGCGGGAGCTTGCCACACGGGTGCCGGTGGCGCCCGACGAGCACCTGGTGGACACCTGCGGCACCGGCGGCGACGGGGCCCACACCTTCAACATCTCCACTGCTTCCGCCATCGTCGCTGCCGCGGCGGGGGTGAAGGTGGCCAAGCATGGCGGCCGTTCCGTTTCCAGTACCTGCGGCAGCGCCGACGTGCTGGAGGCCTTGGGGGTGAATGTCAACCTCACCCCGGAAGACGTGGCCGCGGCCATCCGTGAGATCGGCGTTGGCTTCATGTTCGCGCCCAACTATCACAGTGCCATGCGTTATGCGGCACCGGTGCGCCGCGAGCTGGGGGTGCGCACCCTCTTCAACCTGCTCGGGCCGCTCACCAACCCGGCGGGGGCGAAGAACCAGGTCATGGGCGTCTTCGCCCGCGATCTCGTGCCCAAACTTGCCCGCGTACTGCAAGCCCTGGGCAGCCGCCACGTCATGGTGGTGCACGCCGCCGATGGCCTCGATGAAATCAGCCTGGGGGGCGATACCTTCGTTGCCGAGCTCAAGGACGGCTGTGTGACCGAATACACCCTCACCCCCCAGGCCTTCGGTTTCGATCCCTGCCCCTCGGAAAAACTCGTGGTGCACAACATCGACGAGGCAGTGGCGATGCTGCTTTCCGTCTTCGACAATGTGGATGGCCCGGCGCGGGACATCGTCTGCCTCAATGCCGGCGCCGCGGTGTATGTGGGCGGCGTGGCGGCCACCCTGGCCGAGGGCGTGGCCCGGGCGCTCAGCGCCATCGAAAGCGGCGCGGCCAGGGCGAAATTCGAGGCACTCAGGGAGTTTTCCCAGCGGGCCAAAGCAAAACCCTGAACCGCGGATTCAAGTTTGAAGTGCAATTTTGATTAACGGGTAGGTGGGTCAGAATGTGCGAGCATTTTGCCCCATC
>JAIMAL010000039.1 GCA_023511995.1 Burkholderiales bacterium | reverse complement strand
TTGCCATGGTCCACGTGGCCAATCGTCCCCACGTTCACATGCGGCTTCTTACGCTCGAATTTTTCCTTTGCCATGATTGCTCTCCTGACAAGACTCGCTAACTCGTGCAACACGATGGTGCCCATGACGTGGATCGAACACGTGGCCTCTCCCTTACCAAGGGAGTGCTCTACCACTGAGCTACATGGGCAAAAAACCGGCTTTCGGCAACACCCCTGCCAAACGGAACGCGCCAAGGCGCAAGGCCACCCGGGAAACTGGAGCGGGTGAAGGGAATCGAACCCTCGTCTTAAGCTTGGAAGGCTTCTGCTCTACCATTGAGCTACACCCGCTGGCATTGAGCGACACCCGCTTTCCCGACCCACCCCGGCTCTCCAACCGGAGCAAAGCGCTCAAAAGCAACCTGGTGGAGGGGGAAGGATTCGAACCTTCGAAGGCAGTGCCGGCAGATTTACAGTCTGCTCCCTTTGACCGCTCGGGAACCCCTCCAAACGAAACCCGCGATTATGCCGCGGGGCTTGCGCCCTGTCAAACCGCGCCCAGGAAAGCCCGTCCCGGGGCGGGCGGGCGCGGGAAAACAGGCCGCAATTTCCCTTTCCGCGACGAGTTTGCTATCGTGCCGGCCATGTCCACGGCCGTGTCCCCCCGCCCGCCCGATGCCATCGACCTCGCGGGTCTCGAGCGTGTCCTGGTGATCAAGCTGCGTCACCTGGGGGACGTGCTGCTCACCTCGCCGCTGTTCACGGTGCTCAAAAATCACGCCCCCCACCTGGAGATCGACGCCCTCGTCTATCGGGACACGGCGGACATGCTGAGCGGCCATCCGGCGATCCGTCACCTTCACACCATAGACAAAGCCGCTCGGGAGGGGGGAGTGCTGCACCGGGCCGGGGCGGAGGTCAACCTTTTGCGCACCCTGCGCGCCCGCCGCTACGACCTCGTCATCCACCTCACCGAACATCCCCGCGGCGCTTGGATCACGCGCCTCACCGGCGCCCGCTACGGGGTGGCCCGGCAGCGCCCGGGACGCTTCTGGCGGGGAAGTTTCACCCATCTCTACCCCTGGCTTGCCGGCAACCGGCGCCATACCGTGGAATTGCACCTGGACGCCCTGCGCCGCATCGGGGTGCAACCCGCACCTCATGAGCGGGCGCTCACTTTCGTTCCGGGAGTGGACGCGGAAGGCGAGGCGAACACCCTGCTGGGGCAGGCGGGGCTTGAAGCCGGCCGCTTTGTGGTCTTCCACCCGGGCTCCCGCTGGTGGTTCAAGACCTGGCCCGCCGCCCTGGCCGTCCGCCTGTTGCAGGCGCTGCACGGGGCGGGCTGGCGGGTGGCGGTGACCGCCGCCCCCGATACCCAGGAGCTGGCCTTCGTCCAGGCGGTACTGGAGCAGGCCGGGGTGCCGGTGGCCAATCTGGCGGGGCGGTTGAGCCTCAAGGCGCTGGGGGCGGTGCTGGGCCGGGCGCGGCTTTTCATTGGCATGGATTCGGCGCCCATGCACATGGCGGCGGCCATGGGCACACCCACCATTGCCCTCTTCGGCCCCAGCGGGGAGGTGGAATGGGGGCCATGGCAGGTGCCCTGCCGGGTGCTCACCTCCCCCCACCCCTGCCGGCCCTGCGGCCAAGACGGCTGCGGGGGCGGCAAAGTGAGCGAGTGTCTGGCCGCCATCCGCCCGGAAGCGGTGCTCGCGGCGGCTGAGGAGCTCATCGGCCGTGCCTGAAGGCGCCCCCCTTCGCATCGCCCTCGTCCGCCAGCGCTATACCCCATATGGCGGCGCAGAACGCTTTGTCGCCCGGGCGCTCGACGCCCTGCGCAGCCGGGGGATGGAGGTGACCCTGGTGAGCCGGCGCTGGGAAGGGGAAGGGGCGGGGCCGACCCTACGCTGCGATCCTTTCTATCTGGGCAGCCTGTGGCGAGACTGGAGCTTTGCCCGCTGTGTGTGCCGGCTGCTGGCCCGCCAGCCCTTCGACCTCGTGCAGTCCCACGAAAGGCTCGCCTGCTGCGACATCTATCGCGCGGGCGATGGCGTGCACCGGGTGTGGCTTGCGCAGCGGGCGCGGGCGGCCGGGTGGCTCGCGCGCCTGGCGCTGAGACTTTCCCCCTATCACCGCTATGTGCTGGCGGCAGAACGCAGGCTCTTCGAAAGCCCGCGGCTTGCCGCCGTGATCTGCAACTCCCACATGGTGCGGGAGGAAATCCTCGCCCACTTCGCCATCGCGCCGGAAAAACTGCACGTGATCTATAGCGGGGTGGACCTCGCCCATTTCCATCCGCCCTCCCCGGAGGCGCGCCGCGCGGCGCGGCAGCGGTTTGGGCTTGCAGATGCGCCGGTGTTCCTTTTCCTCGGCTCGGGCTATGGGCGCAAGGGTCTGGCCACCGCCCTTGCGGCCCTCACCCATCTGCCGCGGGAAACCCGCCTCCTGGTGGTGGGCCGCGACCGCCGGGAGGGCCACTACCGGCGCCTGGCAGGGCGGCTGGGGGTGGCGGACCGGGTGCGTTTCCTCGGTCCCCTCGTCGAGGTGCTGCCCTGCTACCACGCCGCCGATGCCCTGGTCTTGCCCACGCTGTACGATCCTTTCCCCAACGTGGCCCTGGAGGCGCTCGCCTGCGGCCTGCCGGTGATCACCTCGTTTAAGTGCGGCGCCGCGGAGATCCTGGAGGAAGGGGTGACGGGTTATGTGCGCGACGCCCTGGACAGCGCCGGGGTGGCGGCGGCGATGGCGGAGCTTCTCGATCCCGTCCGCCGTGCCGCCATGGGGGAGGCGGCGCGCGCCCGGGCGCAAAGCCTGGACAGCGAGACCGCCACCCGGGCCCTCATTGCCCTCTATGCGCGGCTCCTCCCTCGCCGGCCGGGGCCGCGATCCGCTAAACTACCGGATTTTTCCGCGCCAAGCGCTTTCTCCCCGCAGCCGACCGATTCCCCGTGAGCCCCGGAAGCCCCGCCACCCTCTCCAGCACCGCGCTTTACCTGCGGCTCCTGAAAATCGCCAGGCCCTACTGGAAGGTCTTCGTCGCCTCCCTCGTCTTCACCATCCTCGTCTCGGCCACCGAGCCGGCCCTGCCCGCCCTCATGAAGCCGCTTCTGGATGGCAGCTTCGTCCAGCGCGACCCTCTCCTCATGAAGCTGATCCCGCTGGCCATCGTGGGGCTCTTCCTGCTGCGCGGAGTGTTCACCTTCGCCGCCAATTACGCCACCAGTTGGCTTGCCACGCGGGTGGTGCTGGAGCTGCGCAACAGCATGTTCGCCAAACTCCTCACCCTGCCCACGCGGGACTTCGACAACAGCCCCGCGGGCGCGCTGATCGCCAACGTCGCCTACAACGTCAACTCCGTCACCTCCGCCGGCACCAACGTCATCACCGTGGTGGTGCGGGATTCCTTCACCATCGTCGGCCTGCTCGCCTGGCTGCTCTACCTCAACTGGCAGCTCACCCTGATCACCCTGGTCATGGCGCCAGTGATCGCCGTCACCGTGCGCTATTTCACCCTGCGCCTGCGCCGCATGTACCGCGGCGCCCAGCAGGCCATGCAGGACATCACCCACGTGCTGGGGGAAACCATCGAGGCGCACAAGGTGGTGAAAATCTTCGGCGGCCAGGAGTATGAAAAACGCCGCTTCTTCGACGCCACCAACCGCCTGCGCCGGTTCGACATCAAGCAGACCGTCGCCGCCGGGCTCAACGTGCCGCTGGTGCAACTGCTCGCCGCCATTGCGCTTGCCATCATCATTTATCTCGCCACCCAGCAGGCAGCGCAGGACAAGACCACCGTCGGCGGTTTCGTCTCCTTCATCACCGCCATGCTCATGCTGCTTGCGCCCATCAAGCGCCTGACCGGCGTCAACGAAGCCCTGCAGCGGGGACTTGCCGCCGCCGAAGTGGTGTTCGACCTCTTGGACCGGCCCGGCGAGGAGGACCGCGGCACGCGCCCCCTCACCCGGGTGCGGGGTGAGGTGCGTTACGAGCACGTGAGTCTGCGCTACGAGCCCGATGCGCCGCTGGTGCTCGACGACGTGAGCCTGGCCATCGCCCCCGGCGAGACGGTGGCCCTGGTGGGCAAAAGCGGCAGCGGGAAGACTTCCCTCGTCAACCTGCTGCCCCGTTTCTACGAACCCACCTCGGGCCGCATCCTCATCGATGGCATCGACATCGCCGAAA
>JAIMAL010000038.1 GCA_023511995.1 Burkholderiales bacterium | reverse complement strand
CCTGGTGGAATTCGTCGTCGTTGGACCCCTGCTCCTCTTTGTGCTGCTGGGGCTTTTGCAGTATGGGCTTCTCTTTCACGCCAAAAGCCAGCTCAACTACGCCACCTTCGAGGCGGCGCGGGCGGGCACGGTGGCCCATGCCGACCCGGCGGTAATCCGCGCCGCGTTTCTGCGCGCCATGACCGGCTACTACGGGGGTGGCAGGAGCACGGCTGAACTCGCCACCGCCTACGCCAAGGCGGTGGCCGATGCGGCCTTTGTGCGCATCGAGATTCTCTCCCCCACCAAGGAGAGCTTCGACGACTACCATTCCCCCCAGCTTGCCGCCAAGCTCAAGACCAGCGCCCGCGTCATTCCCAACAGCAACCTGGCCTTCATCCAGTGCCCCGTCGATGTGCCGGGTTGCAACCCTGATCCCAAGACGAACCGGAGCGGGCAGACCCTACAGGATGCCAACCTGCTCAAGCTGCGGGTGACGTGGGGCATCCCGCGGGAGAAGCAAATGCCCCTGGTGGGGCGGTTCATCACTGGGGTGCTGTCGGTGCTCGACGCCAGTGACCCGGACACTTTCCGCAAGGGCTTGGTCGCTGCGGGACGCATACCCCTCGTCTCCCACACCGTGATGCGCATGCAGTCCCCCGCGATCGAAAACGGTAATGCCAGCCTCCCCCGCCCCGGCAACGACGGCAAGCCCGAAAACCCCGGCCCCCCGCCCAAGGGCGGCGAGCTACCGAAGTGTTCGGTCACCGATCCGGGGTGCACCGTGGAGCCCGGGCCCAATCCCGGCGACGTGGATCCGATCTGCGATCCGAGTGATCCGAAGTGCAAACCGCAATGCCCTAATCTGGCACTCGTTCCAGGCCCATAGCCATGATCGCAATCAGCGCATTGCGCACCATACTAGTCACGCTTCTGACGCTGCTGGCCGCCGCCGCGGCCGGCCAGTCGATTCTGCAACTGAGGCCAGCCTGCGACCCCAACATATCCAGTTGCGCACCCAACACCGCGCCGAAGAAGTGCGAGCCTATAAGTTGCTTCAAATCGCATCAGGAAAGGGAAAGATTCGAGGAGGAGAACAACTGCAAGTTTCCACCGTGCAGCGACACCCTTACCGAAGTTCCGGTCGAAGTGCTGAGGGAAATTTTTCCGGCAGCATCAATAAGCAGGTTGACTGCGATCGCCGACGAGCTGAATGCCGCCTTGAGAAATGTGCTCGTCAAAGGGCTGATTGACACCAAACGCAAACTAGCGCACTTCCTGGCGCAGGTGAAACAGGAGGTGGGGTCGGATGTGCGATTGACTGAAAATTTGAATTACACGCTGGATCAGTTGAAGGAATTTAGCTACTTTAAAGCTCATCCCGATGAAGCCGAACTTTACGGTCGAAAATATGTGTGGTTAGAGGAGACGAAAATCGTGAAAGGCAAACCTGTTAAGGTCAAGCGCAGAGTACTGCAACCAGCGGACGAAGAAGCAATTGCCAACCGAGCCTACGCCAATCGCAATGGCAACGGAGATGTGGCATCGGGGGACGGCTGGCGCTACAGGGGGCGCGGCATGATTCAGTTAAGCGGCAAGAGCAACTACCAAGCCTTTACCACCCAGCACAGCAAGATTTGGCCGGACGACACCCAAGACTTTGTGCTTAACCCGGACTTGGTTGCCGAGGAGAAATATGCCGTACGTTCTGCGCTGGTGTTCTGGAAAAACAATGGACTCGGAAAGATTGCGGAAACAGGAATCACTTGTACCGAAGCAGACAAGATCACGAGCAAGATTAACAAACACACAAAAACCTATGCTGCGCGCTGCAATAACCTGCAAACCATTATGAAGCTTCGATTTTTCAATGAGTGCGACCCGTTGAAGGACATCAGACCATGAAGACCAAGAGATTTCTCATGGCCTTATTTGTTTTTACTCTTGCGCTATCTGCCTGTTCTCGTGATGAAAACGCCACGAAGGCCGTGCAAACCGATACGCCAGCCACCACTAAGATCCAGACACCGTTTCTGACCCCGAGGGAGATCCCGAAGGTTGAAGTCACAAAAGGTGGAGAGGACGGAATTGAGATTTTTGTGCGTTTGATAAACCGTGCAGGAGAATCTGTTGAGAACTGGGTCGCAAGCGACCCAAATAGAGAAGACCCGAGCTTCGTAAAAGCTTTCTACACGAAAGCCTGTGGAAAGGAGGCATTAATATTGGTTTTGCATCAAGGGGTAAATACAGGTGTCAGTGCAGGGTCTCATTTCTTCAACGTCCTAATCGATCCCGTCACAGGCGATTGGATCACCACATTCAGCGCGGGAGAGGTCAGGGACAAGGAAACCGGGGAAATCATCTCCGACGACCAGAAAGCTGTGCTCGTAAAACTAAAAGCGGGTATTACGCAGCACTGTCCAGAGATACTTGACCCCAACCATGCCGACACGGGCAAGAACAAAGAATGGCTACTCCAGTGAACACCGGCCGCCGCGCCTTCCTCACCGCCTCCATACTAGCCTTGCTTTTTCAGGCAACCGGGCGCGCCGAAATCCTCAACGGCCGCAGCGCCAAGATGCACGGCCAGCGCGACCGTGCCGTGTGGCAGGCCGTCAACCGGCTGGCCGGTGCACGGCTTGCCAAACCTGGCGAGCAGATTCAGGCTGTCTTCTTCATCGATTTGAATTGCCCAGCCTGCGCCCGCTTCTGGCGCTGGTTCGACACTCCCTCGCGTCGGCAGTGGGCCACCCTGTGGATTCCCGTCGCCTACATGAACGCTCAAAGCCTCGGGCGCGCTATCTCGCTCCTCCGTGCTGCCGATCCCTATCAGGCCCTCGCCACAAACTACCGCCACTTCGATGACGAGCACCGGCAGGGCAACCTCCCCGAAGCTACCACGCCCTCGATCCAGGAACAGTCCCGCGTGCGTGCTAACACCCGCTACTGGAACGGCGCCCTGTTTCCCACCACGCCGCTGTCTGTCTACCGCAACGCCGACGGCACATATTGGCAACTGCTTGGCCTGTTTTCTGAAGAGGAGATGGACCGGCGTTTCTCCCAGCTCGGGCAGGCGAGGTTGCAGACTTACACGGGCCTGTAGGGTTTTGCGGCATGGGCATGCGAGCAGCCTGTCCGAGCTTTCCGCATCGCCCGCGTCAAGCTGCTGGCCCGCCACGGCCCGCCGCCAAGGCCACTGGCCAGCTCGACAAGCAAGGCCAAGTCATCTACCTCGGCGAAGCAGAGGGCTGCCACCCCGGCGGCCTAGGAGAGCTTCATCCGGAACGAGATCAGGGCAGCCGCCCGGCACAGGGATGTCAACCTGTCTATCAGCGTGTTGCATTCGGATGCGGACGAGGAGAAGCTTGCGCGCTATTTCGCATCCTTGCACAACAGTGGCGGCTTCAGTGCCATTTTTGGCGACTACGCCAACAAATTTGTCGAACACTGGAAGAAGGTCAAATGGAACTTCAAATGCGGAACCGATCCGCGCAACCCATCCACGAGCGAACCCGAACCCAAGGAGGCCCAGGCATGAGCCGCACACCTTTCGTTTCCGCCGTCTTCGCTGCCATCCTGCTAATGTCGGGCTGCGAGCGCCCGGTCACGGAAGCGGCGAGTACCGCCGCGCAGACGGCTCCCGTGCAAGGGGTTTCCTACCCCGTCGAATCCCAGCTCGACAAGTTCGAGTTTCGGCCCAATGAGTGTGCGGGGGAACTAAAAAAAATTGTCGACGCCAACGCGCCGGCCAGATACGACCCTGATGCGTATTTTCCTATTGTCGTGTTCTCACGCCGCGCCGGGCTCACCTATCTCCCCGGAGCAAACCCTGAAGTAGGGGGCGCTGCCCTCAATGCGCCCGACGACTCCAAGTGGCTGAGCAGGGCATCGTGGTACCAGGCCCTGGATCTGAATGACGATGGGCTGTGCGATTTTGTGGAAACCTACTTTGCCGGCGACCAGTCAACCGGGCAGGGGCTCGTCATCGCCATGCGTACTGGGCCTGGATACAAATATGAGAAGGACTTCCGTGAAATCACCGAGATTAGTAAGGGGGCTCTCGAATATTTTGGCGACGAGACGGCCCTCGACTGGCGCCACGGCGGCCCCATGCCCCTGCCCGGCACGCGCAACGACCAGTTCATCGTCTTCAAGATCTACCCCAAGGCTGGCGGCATGCCGTATATCGTGATGCCGAGTTATGACTTCACAAGTCAAAGAAATGCCGATTTCACCTTCTTTGCTGACTTGGATAGTGAATTTGGTAAATATGAATTCGGCGGTGCGGACGCCTTTGGACCACGCCTGTATATTTACCGCTGGGATCCGGCCCTGCACAAATTCGTCGACTTAACCGCCGGCACAGCCGGAAGATCGGATGATGGAAAATTCACCGCCGAGCACCGCGAGGACTTATTCGGCAAGGCAACCGCCGAGTACTGGGCGGTGCGCGCCTATCTTGCCGAACGTTACCTGCAGGACGGGTTGAAGGAGTTCAAGGCGCACAACTACCTCCGCGCCTCGCTCGCGCTGGAATACGCCACCGCCGCCGATCCGCGCAACCCCGATCTCTGGGCCTGGCTCGGCAACCTGGAATACGCCAGCGGCCACTTCAAAGATGCCGCCCGTTACTTCGAGACGGCCATTGCCTGGACGCGGGCGCGCAACCTGCCGGTGCCGCCCACGCTGTATTTCAATCTGGGCATGGCGTATGAATCGGGCTGCTGGAACGAGATGCAGGATCGCCGCGAAGGCGACAAGCCCGGCTGCGAGGAATGGATGAGCCGGCGCGCGCGGGCGGCCTACGAGGCGTATCTGAAAGCGGCGCCCCAGGGCGAGCGCACGGCGGAAGTGCGGCAGCGCCTGGCCGATATGGCGCGCGGCGTCTTCCGCGAGCCGGTGGTGGATCAGGCCATGGCGGGGTCGGCGGGGGCCTTAGACCGCATGGCGGCCGCCTATGCCCAGGCGCAGCGCGAGATGTTCCAGGCGGCCAAGGCGAAGGAAGAAGCCGCCGAGGCCGCCAAGGCCAAGCAGAAACCCACGGCCGCCCTCGACCCCGAGACCGGCCAGCCCAGGGGCGCGCCCACTGCCGATGTGTTCAAGCTCACTCCGGCGGATCTCAAGAAGATCGATGACGAAATCAATCGCCTGCTGCGGCAGAAGGGCAAGACCTTCCCGCAGTCGCGCATTGACTGGATGGTGGCCTACAAAGCCAAGTTTCCCCAGGCCGATCTCAACGACATGATCGATCGCCCCGAATATTACGAAGCCCTGCCGTGGGTGAAGAAATGGCGGGCGACGTATGGGGAGATGTCCAGATAGCGGGCAAGCGGAAATGGCGACCCCCTTGGTTTCTTGTTTCTTTCCTTCAGGCTAGGCTTATGAGACTGAGCGCTTCGGCAGGGCTGACGATGCGGATGCCCTGATATTCCTTGAGGGCAAGCAACTCGTCATCGCCCGAGGGGTTCTTTGCCGAACTGGCGCAAACCCTTGAGGCGCTGTGGAACAGCGTGACCGCAAACACCGACCGTCTCGCCTTCGTCCATGTCAATCATCTGGGTGCGCCGGTTGCAGCCACCGACGAGGCCGGGCGCATTCTCTGGCAGGTGGACTATGTGCCTTATGGCGGGCTGATCCGAACCAGCGCCTCACCCGGCAACCAAACCGCGTACACCCTCGCGCTGCGCCTGCCCGGCCAGTGGGAAGATGCCGAGAGTGGGCTGTACTACAACGACTTCCGCTACTACGACCCGCAAGCCGGCCGCTACCTCAGCCCCGACCCGCTGGGACGGCTGGCCGAGCGTCTGGGCAGCCCCAATGCGTATGCCTACGTCAACAACAACCCGCTGAGTTATATCGACCCGTGGGGGTTGATCCTGTTTGCGTTCGATGGGACCAACAACTCCAACCCGCCACCTGACAGGGACGATTTCTCGAACGTGTACAAGTTTTACCTGGCTTATGATGACGGGAAGAGGTGGTACATGAACGGCATTGGCCGTCCTGACCCGGACAGTGGCATTGGAACTGGCTTGTTATATTTCGCGAGTGGGGATGTTGGGATTGCCTTCACTGCACGCGATCGCGTCAATTACATGCTCGAACGGTTTGATGATTACATGGGTGGATTCAATCTCGAAGTGCAACGCGGCTGTATGATTGCATAAATACCTGATGAGGTGTTTTCCAGTTCAG
>JAIMAL010000037.1 GCA_023511995.1 Burkholderiales bacterium | reverse complement strand
GTCGAGACGACCACCCGCTCGTGGCCACCTTCCCGCCGACCGTGCGCCTCCCCGAGCCCTGGCTCGTCATCGGTCGCGTCACCGAGGGCGGCGGGGTCACCGTGGACGGTCGCCGCTACGCGGACGGTCCAGTCGGCTGGGATCACTTCCGCTGAACGTTGCGTTAGTGGCGCTGAGCGGTGCCGGTGACTACGGAGGGTAGCCAATGATCGAACTGGGCTACCGCACCTTACATCGATATCTATAACGCCCGTATTCTCGGTGATCGTGTCCAACATTGAGATCCGACCCATGCGGTTCGGTGCACCTGTGGCCCAGAAGATGGTTGCCGAGGCGCAGGCGGAGATTACTCAGCGTTACGGTTCGGAGGATGAGAACCCGGTCGAGTCGGTACAGTTCGACCCGCCGGAGGGCGTCTTTCTGGTCGCGTGGATCGACGGGCAGCCCGTGGGGTGTGGGGGCTGGCGAACGATTTCCCACTTCAGCGAGGACGGCGGGCTCGCCGAGGACGTCGCCGAGATCAAGCGGATGTACGTCGCGCCCAGCGCCCGCAACAGCGGGGTCGCGACGGCCCTGCTCACGGCGCTTGAGGAGTCGGCGCGGGAGAGCGGGATGCGTCGGGTGGTCCTGGAGACGGGCCTGGCCCAGCCTGAGGCGATCGCCTTCTACACGAAGATGGGCTACGAGCGCGTCCCGAACTACGGCTACTACAAGGACTCGCCGGACTGCGTGAGCTTCGGCCGCGACCTCTAAGTGTCAGTCACCGGGCCGCACACCCGGGCGGCCCGGGCGAGCGCCAGCGAGCACCAGGAGAACCTCAACCACGGGCGGCCCGGAGGATTTTGCCGGCCTTGATGCAGGACGTGCAGACCGACAGGCGCCGGGTCGTGCCGCCGCCAGCGGCCACCCGAACCGTCTGGATGTTGGGGTGCCAGCTGCGGTTGGTCTTCTTCTTCGACCACGGCACGTTGTGGCCGAAGCCCGGACCCTTGCCACAGACGTCGCACACGCTCGCCACGGGAATCTCCTGGTTGATGAGGGCTGCCCTCGGTGGGCCAGATCTTGAGGCACCAACAGTCGGGGCGCCAGCTACGAGAGTCTAGCCCATCGTCAGCGACCGGGGCGAATCAGCCCGGCCGGCGTGCGCGAGGAGCGGACTGAGCGCGGAGGCGGACAAGGTTCTACCGTGGGGAGGTGCTCGACAGCCTGGACGCCGCCGCCGTACGCCGGTGGTGTGCCGTGGGGTTGGACGCGCTGCGGCGCCACCGGGCCGAGATCGACGAGTTGAACGTCTACCCCGTGCCTGACGGCGATACGGGCACCAACATGGTGCTCACCCTCGGCGCCGCCTGGGAGGCGCTCGCCGCCGCGTCGACCGTTGCCGACGAACCCAGCGGGCCGGGCGCGCCTTTCGTGGTACCGTAACACCATGGCCGATGCCGCTCCCATTGCTGCAAGCCTGCGTGAGGCCACCATTGTCCATCTTTCGCGCTTCTCGCCTTTTTCCGAGATGCGCCGCGAAGACCTGGAATGGATGGTGGAGCGGCTCTCCCTCGTCTATACCCCCCGCGATGGCATTCTCCTCGATCCCGCCCAGGGTCCGGTTTCCCATTTCTACGTGATCAAGCAGGGGGCGGTGGTGGGGGAGAGCGCGGCCGGTGGCGAGGGCGCCCACTGGCAGCTCGTGGAAGGCGAGTGTTTCCCCCTCGGCGCGTTGCTCGCCCACCGTCCGGTGGGCAATGTCTACCGCGCCGTCGAGGATACCTTCTGCTATCGCCTGGCTTCTGCCCATTTCGACGAGCTTCTGCGCCGCTCGCCGCCCTTCCACGATTTCTGCACCCGGCGCATCGCGCATCTTCTGGAGCGTTCGCGCCAACTGATCCAGGCCCAGTACACCCAGGCGAGCATCACCCAGCAGCCCCTGTCGAGCCCGCTTGCCCAACTGCTGCGGCGGCAACCGGTCACCTGTGCGCCGGACACCCCCCTGCGGGATGCGCTCGCCCGCATGCAGCGGGAAAACGTGGGTTCCATGGTGGTGACCGAGGAAGGGCGGCCGGTGGGCATTTTCACCCTGCACGATCTGCTCTCCCGCGTGGCCCTTGCCGAACGCAGCCTCAGTGACCCCATCCGCAGCGTGATGACGGAGGCGCCCCTGGGGCTGGCTGAACACGCGAGCGCCCACGAGGCGGCGCTCCTCATGGCGCGCCACGGCATCCGCCACGTGCTGGTGCTGCGGGAGGGGCGCCTTGCTGGCGTGATTTCCGAACGCGATCTCTTTGCCCTGCAGCGGGTGGGCCTCACCGAAATCAGCACCAGCGTGCGCAACGCCCGCCGGCTCGAGGACCTGCCGCCCATTGCCGCCGACATCCGGGCGCTTGCCCACGCCATGCTGGCCCAGGGCGTGGGGGCGGAGCAGCTCACCCAGCTCATCTCCACCCTCAACGACCTCCTCACCGCGCGCATCATCGAGCTGGCCCGTGTTCGCTTCGGCGTGGAGGACATCGCCTTCTGCTGGCTCGCCCTGGGCTCCGAGGGAAGGGTGGAGCAGACCCTGGCCACCGATCAGGACAACGGCATCATCTTCGCCGCTTCTGCGGAGACGGCCAAAGCGACACGGGAGCGGCTGCTCCCCTTCGCCCGGGCAGTGAACGAAGCCCTTGCCGCCTGTGGCTTCCCCTTATGCAAGGGCAACGTCATGGCCAGCAATCCCCAGTGGTGCCTCAGCCTCGAGGGGTGGCAGAAACTGTTCCTCAACTGGATGGATCAGGGCGATCCCGAGGCGCTCCTCAACGCATCGATCTTTTTCGATTTCCGACCTTTGAGCGGCGACACCGCCTTGGGGGAGACGCTGCGTGCCTGGCTGGCGGAGCGGGCGCCGGCCAATCCCCGTTTCCTGCACCAGATGGCCGCCAACGCCCTGCGCAACCGTCCGCCGCTGGGCTTCGTGCGGGATTTCGTCGTCGAATCGAAGGGGGAATATGCCCACACCATCGATCTCAAACTCAATGGCACCACCCCCTTCGTGGATGCGGCGCGCATCTACAGCCTTGCCGCCGGGGACAGCCACACCAACACGGTGCAGCGTCTGCGGGCGGCGGCGGCCGCCCACCTGCTTCCCGTCGACGAGGTGGAGGCCTGGGCGGAGGCATTTCTCTTCCTCCAGCTCCTCAAGCTGCGCACCCAGCACGCCAGCGAGCGGGAGGGCCGGCCCGTGCATAACCACGTCAATCCGGACGAGCTCAACGAGCTGGAGCGGCGCATCCTCAAGGAAGCCTTCCGTCAGGCGCGGAAGCTGCAGAGCCGGCTTGCCCTCGACTACGGGCTGTAGCCGGGGTGGCGCAGGCCATGGGCTTCCTCGACTGGTTGCGGCGCACCCTCGCCTCCCCCCGCGACCCTTCCCTGCGGGAGCAGCTTGCTGCCTGGCGGACTCGCCCCGCACCCGCCCCCACCACTCCCATCGGTGCCGTGCGCTGGGTGGTGGTGGATGTGGAATCCAGCGGCCTCGATGTCTGGCGCGACCGCCTCATTTCCATCGGGGCCGTCGCCCTGCACGGGGAGGTGCTGGTTTTGTCCGACAGCCTGGAGGTGGTCCTGCGCCAGGCGGAGGTGAGCGAAACCGCCAACATCCTCGTCCATGGCATCGGGGCAACCGCCCAGCAAAGCGGTCTGCCGCCGGCCCGGGCCCTGCTGGATTTCCTCGCCTTCACCGGTGGCGACCCGCTGGTGGCGTTCCATGCCGCCTTCGATACCGTGATGATCGGCCGCGCCCTGCGCAGCCATCTGGGTTTGCGCTGGCGGCCGCTCGTGATCGACCTCGCGGATCTTTTGCCCGCGCTCTTTCCCCAGGCGGACTGCCGCGACCTCGATGCGTGGGCGGCCCGTTTTGGCATCCGCCACGACACCCGCCACCAGGCCCTATCCGATGCCTATGCCACCGCGCAGCTCCTGCAGGTGGCCCTGGCCGCCGCCCGCGTCCAGGGTCATTCCACCCTGGGGGCGGTGGATCGCCTGCAGCGGCAGCAGCGCGCCCTGCAACGCCTGGGGGCGCCGGGCTGAAAACGGGAATTAGACAAAGTCCAAATGCCGCGCTATGATAAGCCCATGAAAAAGCATTATTATTCCCGCGACGAGATTGCGGGTTTGTTACGCAGTCATGGCATCAATCCGACCCACCAGCGGATTGAGATCGCCTATGCCCTCTTCGGTCGCCAGGCGCACCTGTCGGCGGACCAGATCATGGCCATCGTCAACGACCGCCACAGCGAGACCTCCAAGGCCACGGTGTACAACACCCTCAACCTCTTCAAACAGCACAAGCTGATCCGCGAGGTGATCGTCGATCCCAACAAGGTGTTCTACGATCCCAACACCGAGCCCCACCATCATTTCTACAACGTGGCTTCCGGTGAGCTCACCGACATCGATGGCAGCGACGTGCGCGTGGAAGGCCTGCCGCCGCTGCCGGAAGGCGTGGTGGCGGAGGGCGTGGACGTCATCGTGCGCATCCGCCCGGCGGCCTGAGCCGCGTTTGCCCTCTTTACACCGACTGACTATAATCCCCGGTTTCGCCGGTGTAGCTCAGCTGGTAGAGCAGCGCATTCGTAATGCGCGGGTCGGGAGTTCGAATCTCTTCACCGGCACCCCTTTCCCCCGCCCTTTACAGGGTGAGCGGCCCCGCCTAGACTGAATGGCCTGCGCGCCAGGACCCCTGTCATCGTGCTGATCAGCGAAATCCTCGCCCTGAAGGGCAACGAAATCGTCTCCGTCCCGCCCGACTGCACCGTGCGGGAGGCCCTCGCACGCATGGTGGAAAAGGACATCAGCTCGGTGGTGGTGATGTCGGGAGGGACCATGGTGGGGCTCCTCACCGGCCGGGACATCCTCAAGGCCCTGCATGAGCGGGGTTGTGCGCTCACGGGCGTCACGGTGGCGGAGGTCATGGTCACCGAGCCCATCATCGGCAATCCCGACGACACCGTGGACTACGTGCGCGGGGTCATGACCGAAAACCACATCACCCACCTGCCGGTCATGGAGGGGGAACGCCTGCTGGGCATCATCTCCTTCCACGACGTCGCCCGCGCCTGCCTGTCCGAGGCCAAGCTGGAAAACCGCCTGCTCAAGCGCTACATCCGCCACTGGCCCGAATGATTCCTGTCGGAATCCCGACACAGGCATGACGGGCGTTGTCCCTCATATTTTCCAAGCCATTGATTTCCAGAGAAAATGGGTGCCGCTGCGGTGCGCGGTGCCGCTGGCATGCTTGCTGCTTGCCTGCCATCCAGTTCCAGGGAGTGTGCCGTGTTCGAGTTTTTTCCCTTCAAACGCAAGCCGACGGACCCGATGACCGATGTCCAGTCGGCCACCCGCTGGATGCAGGAGCTGCCGCTGGGGGACCTCTACGCCGCCAACGAGCGGCTGGTGAAGGCCCTGCACGAATACAACGCCCAGAAACAGGCGGCAACCAAAGACCGCATCGGGGCACTGCTCACCCTGGACGAGGGGGCGCAGGAGATTCTGCGCGGACTGAACGAACAGTATCTCCTCAATCCCCGCATGTCCCGCGCCGTGGAAAGCCGGCTGTGGAATGCGGTATTCGCCTATTACGAAGAGATTCTCCACGCCTATCACGCGCTGGTGATGGACTATGTGGCCAATCCCGGCGGCAGCCGCGTGCGACCCCACCTCCCCCTGATCCTGGCGCGCACCATCCATTACCTCGGCCTCGATGCCAAGTGGTGTTATTTCCGCTACGAGCGCGTCAACCCCAAGCTGTGGAAGCGCCTGCACAAGCTCTATCACCTGGCGGAATACGAGGAGATCGAAGGGCAGCCCCTCGTCCTCTACGGGACTGAAGCAGGGCAGGAGGTCAGCATCGTCCAGCGCTATCTGCGCATCCTCATGCTCGATGTCGTCAACGACGGCACGCTAATGCCGCGCCAGATCGATCTCATCGACCGGTGGCTTGCCGGCTTCGTGCGGGAGCTCACCCTGGAGAAGACCTTCAAGCCCGCCCGTCACACCTACTACGTGGACCTGGAGGAGGCCCACGGGGCGCGCCGCGTCCGGCGGCTGGAACCCACCGACAGCAAGCGCTACTGGGACACCTTTGCCCTCAAGGCGCACATCGACGCGCTGCGCGCCCAGCTCACGGCGGGGGTGGCGCCGGCCCGCCTGGGGCTCACCGAGGATTGCAAGCTGCCCGCCTGCCTGGACCTCCTGGACAAGGTGGCGGCCCTGTGGTCCCCCACGGTGAAACGGGCGCAGCGGGCTCACGAGCGCAAGCGTGTGCTGCAGCAGGTGGAGGTGGTGCGCGGGCTGGAGACGATTTGCGCCAACGTGAAGCTGGACAACGACCAGGTGCGCCTTGCCGAGGGCGAGGGCGGCATGACCTACGAAGAGATGCTGGATATGCATCTCTATGGCTTCGTCACCCAGCGCACCCGCCTCAAACTCGCCCAAGCGCGGGAAGGTCAGCGCACACCCCTGGAGGAGCACGAGCGCTGGATTGTGGAAAACGAAAGCGAGGGCGGCTATGGTGCCCTCATCAACGGAAAGAAGGACGACTGGCTGCGTCTAGGCAGGCTGGTGGGCGTGCGCCCTCAGCGGGGCGCCAACTGGGTGGTGGCCGTCATCCGTCGCCTGGTGCACGTCAATCCGGATCAATACTCGGTGGGGCTGGAGGTCATCTCCCGCCGTCCGCTGGCGCTGGTGCTGCGCCCCACCCGGCACGAGGAGACGGGCTACACCATCGACGGCATCGACGCGGTGGAGGTGGCATTGCCCATCCCCGCCCTCTATCTCAAGGGCGAGCCCGAGGCCGGCCGGCCCGACAGCCTCATTCTGGCCAGCGCCGAATTCGCGCCCGGGCGCGCCTTGTGGTTCACCGCCCGCGGTGTGACCTACCACATCGCCCTCGATCACGCCTTGGAGCGGGGCGATGACTGGCTGCGGGTCACCTTCAAGGTGGTCAGCCGCGTCCCTCCCGTAAGCCAGACGGTGCGCGGCTAGAAAAACTCCGCGCCATGGCGGCGCAAGCCCCGCGCGAAGCCCTGGCGCTTCATGCCAGCACGCGGGCAAGCCAGGTGCCGATGTCGGCGATTTCCGGGCCGCACACCGTGTGAGCCATGGGATAGGTGTGCCATTCCACGGGATAACCCAGCGCCTCGAGACGCCGCCGCGTCTGCTCGGCGAGGGTTAGGGGGACGATGTCACCTGCCGTGCCGTGGGCAAGAAAAATGGGCAGATCCCGGTTTGCCGCGCTGGCCTCGTCAGCGAGGGTGGCGGCCAGGGGCAGGTAGGAAGACAGCACCAGGGCACCGGCCAAGCGTGCCGGATGGCGCAGGGCGGTGTGGAGCGCCACCGCTCCACCCTGGGAGAAGCCGGCCAGCACCACCCGCCGCGGCGCCACCTCCCGCGCCGCTTCCCGGGCAATGAGGTCTTCCACACTGCGGGCGGCGGCACGGATGCCTGCCTCATCCTCCGGCGCCCCCGGACCAATGGCGATGATGTCATACCAGGCGGGCATCACCCGGCCAAAGTTCCAGGTCACCGGCCGCAGGGGCGCGTGGGGGAAGACGAAACGCAGCGGGGGCAAGCGCGAGAGGTCGAGCTCGTCCACGATGGGCAGGAAGTCATGACCATCCGCCCCCAGGCCATGCAGCCAGATGATGCTTGCCACCGGTCGAGGTCCGGTCTCCACTTCCACCGGTGGCGGGGTGGCCTCCATCACGCGTGGTGCCGGGCCAGCACGTCGAAGGTCACCCGCGCATAGTCCTCGCCCAGGGCGAGGGGTTGTTGCAGGCGGATGGTATAGGCCTTGCCCTGCGCCTTGAGCATCAACAGGCGACCGGGCTCGTATTCGCTGCGGGCAAGCAGCAGGCTGCGCGGCTGCTGCGCTTCCGGCAGCTCCATGAGGTAGAGACCGTCGCTGACTCTTTGTTTGCCCTCCCCATTGCCGAGGGCATGGAGCTCCACGGGGATGGGGGTCTGGCTCAGGGTTTCGATGCCCACATAGGTGCGGGCGGTGGGATTGCGGTTGATGCGGCGCACCACGCCGATGAGGAAGTGCCGTGCGCTGTCCGGCTTGAGCCCCACCAGGGTGCCGATCTTCAGGGGTTCGGCATGGATGTCCGCGGTCACACCACAACCGGAGACACTTTCGTTTTCCATCACCCACTGGGCAAGGCGCGACTCGAAAAGCTCCTCCCCCGTGGGGGCGCCCAAGGGGGTGCCGCCCACGGTGTGGCCGGTGACCTCGTAATCGATGAGCTCGCCGGTGGCCCGCCGGCGCCGCTTCCTCGCCCCCGGTTTGAGCTGGGCGACGATGTCGGCAAAGCCCTGCACCACCTGCACCACCTTCACCTTGGGCACGCGCTCGTGCTTGCGCTCCACGTTCCTGCGCGACCAGCGGTTCTTGACGAGGTCAATGAGATCGAGGCACTGGGGCAGCCGGCAGTCCTCGGTCAGCCCCAGGCGTGCCGGCACAGCGCCCGCCCTGAGCTGCTCGAGCGCCTTGTCGATGGCCACCAGCAGGAGTCCGACGCCGAAGTAGCGGTATTTCTCCCCCAGCATGTTGCGGCGCAGGGGGCGTGCCGGTTTGGTGTCGCCGAGATTCACGGCGTAGAGTTGACGGTGGGGACGGAAATCCTTCTCCAGGGTGACGCTTTTCGCCCAATGGGACAGCCACCGGTCCACCAGATCGATCTGCAGGGGATCAAGGCTGTCGGGGCTTGCCAGGTGGAGGAGCTGGGCGTGGAGATACTGGGCCATCGCGCTCGTTTCCAGCTCGGCATCGGGGAAGGGCTTGAACAGTGTTCTCTCGAAACCCTCCCGCTCGGCGAAGAGGTAAAACCGGTTGAGGTTGCGCCAGACCACGGCTTCCACCGGCAGGTAGCGGAGATATGCCCACTTCGCCTGCTGGGTGTAATAGTAGAGCCCGCGCAAGGTGATGAGGTGAATCTGCGGCCACAGCTTCTGCACCGGCTCCTGGGCGAAGCTGCGCAGGCAGATGTGGTAGGCGTTGGCCATCTCCTCCCAGAAGGTGAGGAGGGTGCCGAGATACGCCTTTTCCGGGGCCTGGGGCACATCGATCACCGCCAGGTAATCGCGGCAGAGCTTGTCCTGAAGGCTGCGCGCCTTTTCGTCCAGGTACATTACCACCCGCAGCCGCTCCTTGAGGGACATGCGGCGGTTTTCGTTGAGGGAGGTGAGGGCCTTGACGATTTCCCCCTGCGCCCGGTGCATGTCGGACAGGGGCAGTTCCTGGACCCAGATGGTGGCGGATTTGAGGTTGCCCACCGGGTCCTCGGAGCGCCGGCGCAGGATGGCGTTGATGAGGCCGCTGAAGTCGAACATGGGAAAAGACGCGCCGGGCGGCGCGCCGGAAATGGTGGATTCAATCTCGAAGTGCAACGCGGCTGTATGATTGCATAAATACCTGATGAGGTGTTTTCCAGTTCAGGCG
>JAIMAL010000036.1 GCA_023511995.1 Burkholderiales bacterium | reverse complement strand
CCAGGTCACACCCAGCAACCAGGCCCCCAAGCATCAGGCACCCACACTTATCGGCTGTTCAATTGTTAAAGAGCGGTCGCCCCGAGAGCGGGGCGAGGCGAAGAAACTGGTTGCGGGGGCAGGATTTGAACCTACGACCTTCGGGTTATGAGCCCGACGAGCTGCCAGACTGCTCCACCCCGCGTCGAGAAGCGGGACTATAGCAAAGCTCCCAGGAGCACGTCAACCCCCTATTGAGTCTGCAACGCAAATGAGATCGTCCCGGGGGGCAGGTGTTCGTCGTCAAGGGATGGCCGGTTGGCTGTCTTCTTCAGGGGGGCGGGTAGCGGCGGTGCTGGCGTCCCGGCAGCCTGCCGCCCCTTGCCAGGAACGGCCCCCTCGGTCAAGCTTGCGCCCAATGCAGCCGGACCGGATCGACATCACCGTGGACCAGCTCCGCAGCCTGATCGGCCTGCGGGTGCACTTTCGCGGCGCACCCCACACCGTCATCGAGATCATCGAGGACGAGCGCGCCATCGTACTCGCCCCGGAGGGCGCCGATCCCAGCATCCAGGCCGACGCCTACGGGAATGCCAGGCGCCATGTGCGCACCCTAATCACCATCCCCGTCCTCAGTGCAGACCGCACCGCGCTGCACCCCGATTTTCTCGACCTGGACCTCGCCTGATTCCGCCCAGGGCAGTCGTCTCTGGACAAGAACGGGCGGCAGAGGGAACATAGGCGCAAGCCAAACCACATCAACCCACACGGAGGAAGCCTATGGATTTTGCCAGGTTCAATTTCGGCGAGCGCCTCAACGAATACATCCAGGAGGTGCTTCACCACGGGGGCGTCACCCGCACGGAAAGCGAGCTGACCGACGGACAACGGGCTTTCCTCTACGCGGTGCGGCGCGAGCTGGTCAAATACACCGACCCCAACCGCAAGGGCTATCCCTCGAACCAGCTGGAACAGCTCGAATCCTTCGCCCGCACCCTGGGTGATCTGCACAACTCCTACCACGACATGGGCATGAGCAAAATCGCCGACTGTCTTTTCAATCGCTGGAAGATGGTGCGGGAAGACGTCAAGAAGCTCGCTGCCGCCGGCGGCGCCAACCTCCCGCCCTGGGTGGATGTGATCGAGGTCGAACAGTCAGACATGCCGGCCTTCTACGACGCTTAAGCCGACCGGGCCTCCCCCTTGGGGACGCCCCGGCGGCGCCCCGATCACGGAAATTTCCTAAGCGTTTCAGTGGGTTATTGTACCGTACCGGGGCAAGACCGCTTAATCAGAGCATAAAATTGTTGGATGAGGCGGGGAATTTTATCCGTGCTATCCTTGCAGCCTCTCATCCATGATGACCATCTGAAGAGGAGACAACATGCCCAAGCTGGTCAATCCCCACGGCGGCGGCAACCTCAAGCCCCTCCTGCTGACAGGGGAGGCCCGGGAAGCCGAGCTTGCCCGCGCCCAATCCCTGCCCAAGATTCCCATGACCTCCCGGGAGACCGGAGACCTCATCATGATGGGGATTGGCGGATTCACCCCGCTGGAGGGTTTCATGACCAGGGCGGACTGGCAGGGCGTCTGCGATGGCTACAAGATGGCCAACGGCCTTTTCTGGCCCATCCCTATCACCCTCTCCACCGACGACGAGGATGTGAAGGAAGGCGACGAAGTCGCCCTGGTCGATGGGGAAAGCGGCGAGATCATGGGTACCATGAAGGTGACCGACAAATACACCATCGACAAGGCCCATGAGTGCATGATGGTGTACAAGACCACCGATCTGGAGCACCCGGGGGTCAAGATGGTCATGGCCCAGGGGAAGTACAACCTCGCCGGCCCGGTGAAGGTTCTGTCGGACGGAGGGTTCAAAGCCAAATACGGCGACCAGTTCCTCACTCCCGCCGAAACCCGCGCCAAGTTTGAGTCCTTGGGCTGGACCCGGGTGGCCGCGTTCCAGACGCGCAACCCCATGCACCGCTCCCACGAGTATCTGGCAAAGATCGCCGTCGAGACCATGGACGGGGTGCTGATCCACTCCCTGCTGGGCAAGCTCAAGCCGGGTGACATTCCCGCCGAGGTGCGCACCGAGGCGATCAAGGTCCTCATCGACAACTATTTCGTGCCCAACACCGTGATCCAGGCGGGTTATCCCCTCGACATGCGTTATGCCGGGCCACGGGAAGCGTTGCTGCATGCCCTGTTCCGCCAGAATTACGGCTGCTCTCACCTCATCGTCGGCCGCGACCACGCGGGCGTGGGCGATTACTACGGCCCCTTCGACGCGCAGAAAATCTTCGACGAAATTCCGCCCGGCTCATTGGAAACGCAGCCGTTGAAGATCGACTGGACCTTCTGGTGCAACAAATGCGGTGGTATGGCTTCGATGCGCACCTGTCCCCACTCCAAGGACGACCGCATCCTCCTGTCCGGCACCAAGGTGCGGGCGATGCTCTCCGAGGGCAAGGACCTGCCGGTGGAGTTCACCCGGCCGGAGGTGGCTGCGGTGCTGAAGCGCTATTACGCCAGCCTGCCGCCGGAGGAAAACGTCAAAGTCGAACTGAAGGGTCATTCGGCGAAATAGTTTCACAAGGGCAAGGCCGGCACTCGCAACAACCGGCCTTTTTCAACTGTAGTTGCAACAACTGGAGGAAAGAAATGCCAACCTACGTTCGCACCGACAAATGTGACGGGTGCAAGGGTCAGGACAAGACCGCCTGCATGTACATCTGCCCCCACGATCTGATGAAGCTGGACAAGGATGGCTCCGAGACCGGCCACCCCATGAAGGCTTTCAATCAGGAACCCGAGCAGTGCTGGGAGTGCTATTCCTGCGTCAAGATCTGCCCGCAGCAGGCCATCGAAGTGCGGCACTATGCCGACATCGTGCCGCTGGGCGGCTCCGTGCAACCCCTGCGCGGCACCGATTCCATCATGTGGACCATCAAGTTCCGCAACGGCACCCTCAAGCGCTTTAAGTTCCCGATTCGCACCACGCCGGAAGGCTCGATCGACCCCTACGGCGGCAAACCCTTGCCGAAGCTCGCGGACATCACGAAGCCCGGCTTCTTCGTGTCCGTTGGGGGCTTCCGCGCCGGCAATCCGGCCGAGCTGATCCGCAAATGATTTTTCAGGCAACCCGGTAAATCGATGATTTTGCGGGAGGGAGCGGGCCGCGTGCACCGCTGAACCGCAGCAAGGAGACAGAACAATGGCTGGTGAATTTGGCAATCCCGAAATCGTCCAGGAAGAAGTGGACATCCTTCTCATCGGCGGTGGTATGGCCTGCTGTGGCGCCGCCTATGAGGTGGTGCGCTGGGCAGAAGCGGCAAAGGCCGAACTGGGCATCGACCTCAAGATCAAGCTGGTGGACAAGGCCGCCCTCGACCGTTCCGGCGCCGTCGCCCAGGGTCTGTCCGCCATCAACACCTACATTGGCCCGGAGCAGGACCCCGCGGACTATGCGCGCATGGTCTCCAACGACCTGATGGGCATCACCCGCGACGACCTCGCCTATGACCTGGGCCGTCACGTGGACGAGTCCGTGCACCTCTTCGAGGAGTGGGGCCTGCCGATCTGGAAGGTGGACGAAAATGGTGAGCGCCACGACGGCTCCAAAGGCTTGCCCGCCCTCAAGGATGGTGGCAAGCCGGTGCGTTCCGGCAAGTGGCAGATCATGATCAACGGCGAATCCTACAAATGGATCGTCGCCGAAGCAGCGAAAAAAGCCCTGGGCATGGACCGCATCCAGGAGCGTGTGTTCATCGTCAAACTGGTCAACGACAAGAACGACAAGAATCGCATCGCCGGGGCCGTGGGCTTCTCCGTGCGCGAGCACAAGGTCTATGTGTACAAGGCGAAGGCGATCCTGCTCGCCGCCGGTGGCGCGGTCAACATCTTCCGTCCGCGTTCCGTGGGTGAAGGCACCGGCCGTGCCTGGTACCCGGTGTGGAATGCCGGCTCCACCTACGCCATGGCCGCGGAAGCCGGCGCCGAACTGACCATGATGGAAAACCGCTTCGTGCCGGCCCGCTTCAAGGACGGCTACGGTCCGGTGGGGGCCTGGTTCCTCCTCTTCAAAGCCAAGGCGGTCAACGCCTTGGGCGAAGTTTACATGGAGAAGAACAAGGAACTCCTCAACGAGTATCCGCCCTACGGCCAGGCATCGGTGCCCGCCTCCTGCCTGCGCAACCACCTCATGCTCAAGGAGATGAAGGAAGGCCGCGGGCCCATCTACATGGACACCGTGACGGCGCTGGCCAAGCTCAAGGAAACCCTCTCCCCGCGCGAGGTCAAGCACCTCGAGGCGGAAGCGTGGGAGGACTTCCTCGACATGTGTGTCGGTCAGTGCGGCATCTGGGTGGGTGAGAACATCGAGCCGGAGAAGAAAAATTCCGAGCTCATGCCCACTGAGCCGTATCTGCTGGGTTCCCACTCCGGTTGCTGCGGCATCTGGGTGTCCGGTCCCGAGGATGTGGGCGCGCCCACCACGGAAGATCACCCCGAGAAGGACAAGATCCCGGCCCATCTGCCCCAGGGCTGGCATTGGGGCTACCGCTCCATGACGACGGTCAAGGGCCTGTTCACGGCCGGCGACGGTGTGGGCGCCTCCGGTCACAAGTTCTCCTCCGGCTCCCATGCCGAAGGGCGTATCGCCGCCAAGGCCATGGTCAAGTACTGCATCGACCACAAGGACCTCAAACCCGAGCTGGACACGCCGGTGGAACAGCTCGTGGAGGAGATCTACAAACCGGTGCGCAACTTCCTGCAGTACAAGGACTACACCACCGCCATCGACGTCAACCCGCACTACATCACGCCCAAGATGCTGCAGTTCCGTCTGCAGAAAATCATGGACGAGTATGTAGCCGGGGTGTCCACCTACTACACCACCAATGCCCACATGCTCAAGGTGGCGGAAGAGAAGCTGCAGATGTTGAAGGAAGACGCGGAAAAGATGCGTGCCAAGGACCTGCACGAGCTGCTGCGTGCCTGGGAGAACTACCACCGCATCCTCACCGCGGAAGCGCACATGAAGCACATCCAGTTCCGTGAAGAGACCCGTTATCCGGGCTTCTACTACCGGGCCGACAAGAACTTCATCGACGAGAAAAACTGGAAGTGCTTCGTCAACTCGGTCTATGACAAGAACACCAAGCAGTGGACGGTGTTCAAGCGTCAGCACTACGACCTGGTTGACAAGTCCAAGCTGTTCAAGACCGCGGCCCACTGAGCGGTTTGCGACAGTCGGCAAAGCAAGGCCGGGCGCCGCAAGGCGCCCGGTTTTGTTTGGAGCCGGCGGAAAACACTGTCGCCGGCAGGCTTTTGTCCGGCGCCAAGGCGTGTTATGAATGTGACTTGGGTTCGGCTGTCACGCCGGAGCCGGTGCTGTCTGTCAGAGAGGTCGTGCCATGGACAAATTCGAGATCAAGGATTCCCCCTTCCCCCAAAGTCCGGTCGTGCCGCAGCTTTTGGAGCCCACGACGGTCATTCAGTTCCGCTGCCACAAGGAAATCGCCTGTTTCAATGCCTGCTGCAGGAACATCGACATCTCCCTCACGCCCTACGACATTCTGCGCCTGAAAAAACGCCTCAACCTGACTTCCGGGGAGTTCCTCACCACCTACACCGTCCCCTACGAAATGGAGAAGGACGGCATCGCCGGCGTCAAGCTCAAGCCGGTGGAGGGTGGCACGGCCTGCCGCTTCATGACCGAAGAAGGTTGCAGCGTCTATGAGGATCGGCCGACGGCCTGCCGGTACTATCCCCTGGGCCTGTTGTCCATCCGTCGGCAAGGGGAAAATTTCGACCGGGAAGCCTATGCGCTGGTCAAGGAGGAGCACTGCCTCGGCCACCAGGAGCCGCGCCGTTTGACCATCGCCGAATACCGCAAAGAGCAGGGACTCGAGGAATACGATGAACTGAGCCGGGGCTGGCGGCAGCTCATCCTGAAAAAGAAATCCGCCGGGCCCACCGTCGGCAAACCGAGCAAGCGGAGCCTCCAGCTCTTTTTCATGACCTGTTACGATCTCGACCAGTTCCGCGAATTCGTTACCTCCGACCAGTTCAATGATCTCTACGACGTGGAGCCGGAGACGCGGGAGAAAATCAAGACCGATGACGTTGCCCTCATGCAATTCGGTTTCCGCCTGCTGCGCCAGGTGATGTTCAACGAGATGAGCATCCCCATCCGTCCCGATGCCCTGGAAAAACGCCTGGCGCGCAAACGGGAGCGGGAGCGCATTCTGGACGAGATCGTGCAAAAGATCGGGCCCGTGGAGGGCGTGCGCCTCGACGAGCTGGAGGACAAATATCAGCACGCCTCGGATTAGAAAAGCGCCTCCCTCCCCGTGCCCGCGGCGCAGCCGTCCCGTTGTGGGCTCCGGCCGGTGCACCGACTCGCGGCGAACCGCCATTTCTGACTTTCACGCATGAACGCACGCATCCTGGATACGGAAGCCCACTATATTGAACGTGAGCCGTATTACGAGCCCACGGGGGACGAGATCGCCGTTTTCGAGGCCGCCTACCGCAACCGCCTGCCCGTTCTCCTCAAGGGCCCCACCGGCTGCGGCAAAACCCGTTTCATGGAATACATGGCCTGGCGCCTGAAGCGGCCCCTCATCACCGTTTCCTGCCACGACGATCTCACCGCATCGGACCTGGTCGGCCGCTTTCTCGTCAAGGGGGGTGAAACCACCTGGGTGGATGGGCCCCTGACGCGCGCGGTGCGCAGCGGCGCGATCTGTTATCTCGACGAGATCGTCGAAGCCCGCAAGGATACCATGGTGGTGATCCATCCCCTGGCCGATGACCGTCGCACACTGCCCATCGAGAAGCTGGGGCAGCTCATCGAGGCCGATGAGCGCTTCTGTCTTGCCGTTTCCTACAACCCTGGCTACCAGAGCGTGCTCAAGGATCTCAAGCAAAGCACCCGCCAACGTTTTGTCGCCTTGGAATTCAGCTATCCCGCGCCCGAGCTGGAACGAAAAATCGTCATCACCGAGGCGGGCGTGGACGCCGAGACCGCGGAAAAACTGGTCAAGTTCGCCCACATGACCCGCAACCTGAAAGGCAGCGGTCTCGAGGAAGGTGCCAGCACGCGCCTGCTCGTGCACGCCGCCAAACTCATCGCCTCCGGCATCGCCCCCACCACCGCCTGCCGCACCGCCATCGCCGAGGCCCTGACCGACGACCCGGAAATGCTCGCCGCCGTGCAGGAACTCTCCTCTTCCCTGTTCTAGGCGGAACGCCACTTGGACCGGTGGGCTGAAGGCTGATCGACCATGAGCGAAGGCCACCCCGCAAGCGTCGAGGCCATCATCCAGTCCCTCGAAAAATGGCTGGATGTGGAGTTCACCTTCTACCGCGTGGAAGAGCTCGCCGCCGACCTCGCCGGCCGTCCCCGGGCCGAGCGCGAATTCCTTCTCGACTGGATCAGGCGCATCGCCACCACCAACATCGAAATCGCCTACCAGTTCGCCCGCCGGGCGCCGGGACTCCTTGCCCACATGGACTGGCGCATGATCGAGGCCTGGGCCCTGCACGCCATGGACACCTACGACAAAAGCGGCCTGCGCGCAGCGTTGCTCGTCATCGGGGGCGTCGACGGTTTTGTCAGACAACGTCATGCAAGGGTGGCCGGTGCCCTCTACGAAGATATCCATGGCGTGCTGCTCAATTTCGTGCGCGGCCTGTCCGGCCGCAAGCTGGGCATGGCCCAAGGCGATGCCGCCTATACCGACAGCGAGACTCTGTTCCTGCCCAATGTCATCGCCGAGATGGAAAGCGTCGAGGAAAACTTCCGGCTCGCCAAGGCCACGGTGGCCCTGCTCTGGGCGCAGACCCGCTTCGGCACCTTTCGCATCGACCTCGACGGGGCGCTCGCCTCTTACCCGGACCCGCATCACGCTCTGCGTGTTTTCACGGCGCTGGAAACCCTGCGCCTGGAAGCCTGCATCCGCCGTGAATTGCCAGGCCTCTACCGGGAAATGCAATCGCTGAAAGCTAGCTTGGAGCAGGATCGACTGTCTGCCCAGTGGCAGCGCTATGCAGAAAGCCTCGCCAGCCGGACGGCAACGGTGGAAGACAGCCTGGCCCTGCTCAGCGAGGCGGTGACGGACCCCAACCCACCCAGTTTCTGCTACCAGGGAGAAATCCGTCCCCTCGAAGTCGCCCGGCGCAAGGCGGCCCGCATGGAAAAGGAAAAGGCCCTGCTGCGCGTGAAACTCGCCCAACTCGCGGAGGAACACGCCCGGAAAACCCCCGATGCCCCGCCGCGGGAAAGTCCACCACGCTTCGAACTGCGGCAGTCTGAAGATCACGAAGCCGATACAGTGGACATGGAACTCACTCTGGATGGCGCGCCGATCGCTCCACCCGATGACGTGAAAGCACTCATCACCTCCATCCGGCTGGACCTGGGCCGCATCCCCGACGAATATCTCACCCCGGCGGGGCCCGGTGAATACGATGCCAGCCTGACCGAGGAGCGCTCTGCCGATCCCAATGATGTCTGGCAGGGAAGCTATCACGAAATCGGTGCCACCCTCTATGACGAATGGGACTACGGCCGCCAGCATTACCGCAAAGGATGGTGCGTGATGCGGGAGAAGGAGGTGACGCCCGTCTATGACGACTTCGTCTCCCGCACGCTGACCCGCTACAGCGGCCTGGTCAAGCACCTGCGGCGCAGCTTCGAAGCCATGCGTGACGAGAACCGCCTGCTCAAGCGTCAGCCCCATGGTGATGAGGTGGACATCGACGCGCTGGTGGAGGCCCTGGCCGATGCGCGCGACGGTCGCGAAATGTCCGACCGCCTGTTCACCCGCATGCACCGCGCCGAGCGCAACATTGCCGTCATGTTCATGGTGGACATGAGCGGCTCCACCCGCGGCTGGATCAATGACGCCGAGCGTGAATCGCTGATCCTGCTGTGCGAAGCGCTGGAGGCACTGGGTGACCGCTATGGCATCTATGGCTTCTCCGGCCAGACGCGCAAGCGCTGTGAGCTCTATCGCATCAAGGAAATCGACGAACCCTACAGCGACGTGGTGAAGGCCCGCATCAGCGGCATCCGTCCCCAGGACTACACCCGCATGGGCTTCGCCATCCGCCACCTGACCCGGCTGCTCACCCAGGTCGAGGCGCGCACCAAACTCCTCATCACCCTTTCCGATGGCAAACCCGATGATTACTTCGACGTCTACCGGGGTCAGTACGGGATCGAGGACACGCGCCAGGCACTCATCGAAGCCAAGCGCGCCGGCATCCACGCCTTCTGCATCACCATCGACCAGGAGGCACGCGAATATCTCCCCCACATGTACGGCGCAGTCCACTACGTCATCATCGACGAGGTGCAGAAACTGCCGTTCAAGGTCGCGGATATCTACCGCCGCCTGACAAGCTGAGCGCCATTCCATCCTCGATAACAGGCTGTTGCAGGTAAAATCCCTGGCCATGGGATGACCGAGGAGCGATGCCATGGTCCGCCGCGAAATTGATATCAAAAGCCTGCTCGTCCATCTGCCCCTCTTCCGCCAGCTCTCTGACCCGGACATCGCCGAGCTTGCCCGTGGCTGTCGCGAGTTGCACCCTCAGCGGGGTGAAACGTTGTTTCTGAAGGGGGACCCGGCGAAGGGTTTCGGTGGATTCAATCTCGAAGTGCAACGCGGCTGTATGATTGCATAAATACCTGATGAGGTGTTTTCCAGTTCAGGC
>JAIMAL010000035.1 GCA_023511995.1 Burkholderiales bacterium | reverse complement strand
CCTCGTCAACCTGCTGCCCCGTTTCTACGAACCCACCTCGGGCCGCATCCTCATCGATGGCATCGACATCGCCGAAATCCGCTTGGCCGACCTGCGGGCGCAGATTGCCCTGGTCTCCCAGGACGTGGTGCTGTTCAACGACACCGTCGCCGCCAACATCGCCTACGGGCGGCTTTCGCAAGTGAGTGAGGCGGAAATCCGCGCCGCCGCGCGCGCCGCCCATGCCCTGGAATTCATCGAGCAACTGCCCCAGGGTTTCGCCACCTTGGTGGGGGAAAATGGCGTCAAGCTCTCCGGCGGCCAGCGCCAGCGCATCGCCATCGCCCGCGCGCTGCTTAAAAACGCCCCCATCCTCATCCTGGACGAGGCCACCTCGGCGCTCGACACCCAATCGGAACGCCACGTGCAGGCGGCGCTGGAGGAACTCATGAAGGACCGCACCACCCTGGTCATCGCCCACCGCCTTTCCACCATCGAAAAGGCCGACCGCATCGTCGTGCTGGAAGCCGGCCGCATCGTCGAAACCGGCACCCACAACGAACTGCTGGCCGCGAACGGGGTGTATGCGCGGCTCTACCGCGTGCAGTTGGAAATGGGTGCGCTCCCGGCATGAAAGTGTGGCACACGGAATCCTCGCTGGGTTGGGGCGGCCAGGAGAACCGCACGCTGTTGGAAATGGAATATCTGCGCAGCCAGGGGATCGAAACCGCCGTCGTCACCCCACCCGGCGCGCGTCTGGCGGCCCGGGCCCGGGAGCGGGGGTTTGCCGTCCACACGGTGGTCATGGGCCGGGGGCTGGCCGTGGGCAGCGTGCTTGCCCTGCGCCGGCTCTTCCAGGAACATCGCCCGACCCATCTCAACACCCACAGCGGTCGCGACACGCTGCTCGCGGCATTGGCCGCGCGCAGCCTTCTGCGGCGTCCCCACATCGTGCGCACCCGCCATCTCATTCTGCCGCCCACCCATCCCGCCACCTACACCTGGCTGCCGGACCGCGTGGTGACGGTAAGCCAGGCGGTGGCCGACGATCTCATCGCCCGGGGCGTGCCCGCAACCCGTATCCGCGTGGTGCCCACCGGCGTGGACTTGCAACGTTTCGACCCACAACGGGTGACTTCCCAACTGCGGCAGGAACTGGGCCTCGCCCCCGACACCCTGCTGGTGGGGACCCTTGCCATCCTGCGCAATAAGAAGGGACACCGGGACCTGCTCGCGGCCATTCCCCGGGTGCTTGCCCGATTGCCCGCCGTTCACTTCGTCATCGCCGGCGACGGGCCCCAGGAAGAAAAACTCCGCACTGAGGCGGAGCGCCTGGGCATCTCCTCCCACGTCCACTTCCTCGGCTTGCGGCGCGATGTGCCGGAAATCCTCTCCGCCCTCGATCTTTTCGTCCTGCCCACCCGTGAGGAGGCACTGGGAACGGCTTTTCTCGAAGCCCAGGCGATGGGTGTGCCCGTCATCGGCACGCGCGTTGGCGGTGTGCCGGAAACCCTGCGCGAGAACCAAACCGGGCTGCTCGTGCCCGCCAACGACCCTGCGGCCCTCGCCACCGCCCTGCTGGATCTCCTCAGCCAGCCGGAAAAGCGCGCCGCCTTTGCCCGCGCCGCCCGCCCCTGGGTGGAAAGCCGTTTCAGCATCGAGCGCATGGGCGAGGCCATGCTTCAGGTCTACCGGGAACTTCAAGCAGGCGCGCCATGAAAGCGGCGAAGGCCCTGCCCATCCTCATGTATCATCATGTCAGCCCCAGCCCGGGGCTGGTGACGGTCTCCCCCGAAAATTTCCGCGCGCAGATGCGTTGGCTCGCGGAACACGGCTGGCACACCATCGGCACGCGGGAACTCGAGGATTTCCTCGCCGGCCAACCGCTGCCTGACCGCGCGGTGATGCTCACCTTCGATGACGGTTATCTCGACAACTTCGTGCACGCCTTCCCCGTGCTGCGGGAATACGGGCTCAAGGCCGTGATCTTCGTCATCACCGGTCTCATCGGCGAGGGCGATCCCCGCCCCCAGGCCCCCTGCCCCGACCACAAAACCTGCAAACAGCTCATCACCGAGGGCCGCGCCGACGAGGTCATGCTGCGTTTTGGTGAGCTGGAAGCCATGCAGGCAAGCGGCCACGTGGAAATCCAATCTCACACCCACAGCCATCTCCGCTGGGACCTGCAGTATCCGGACCCGGCCACGCGCCTTGCGCGTCTTGCCGAAGACCTGCAAGCCTCCCGCGAGACACTGATGAAACATCTGGGTCACACCCCGCGCCACCTCTGCTGGCCCTGGGGCCACCTTGAAGCCGGCTACCGGGAAACCGCCACACGCCTGGGCTTCGAGTACCAATACACCGTCGCGCGGGGAACCGTCACCCCCCACACCGCCCCCAGTGCCATCCCGCGCATCGCCGTACGGGACCGAGACGGGGGATGGCTGGGCCAACGATTGGCCTGGTATCGCCGCCCCTGGCTCGCTGCCGCCTATGTCAGATTGCGGAACTCGTAAATGCGTTTTCCCGTAATCGAATGGCTGCTCTATGCCTGGCTGAAGAGCGCAACCCATTGGGAAGGGCGCCCACGGCCCGCTGGCGACATCGACCTCTCTGCAATCAAACGCATCCTGGCCATTTCCTGCACGGCGCTGGGCGACTCGCTGCTCTCCACCCCCGCCTTGCGCGCCCTACGGAAGACCTATCCCCAGGCGCATATCACTTGGGTGATCCACCCGGACCTTCTGCCACTTTTCGAGGGTTTTGGCGAAGTGGACGAATTCGTGCCCTATGACAACAAATGGGCTGGCTTCTTTTCCACCGCGCGGCGACTGCGGGGGTATGATCTCGCAGTCATCCTGCATGGCAACGAGCCACAGGCCAGCCCGTTGGCTTACCTTTCCGGCGCCCGCCACATCTTCAAGCTGCCTAACGACAGCAAGTGGAATTTCCTCCTCTCCAACAGGGTGCCCGTATTGCGCTGGGCCGATATGGGGCACGGCATCGACCAACGTTTGGCAGTCATCGCCCTTGCCGGGGCCAAAGGGCCGTTTGACAGACGCATGGCCGTCCCGCGCCACGCGGAAGGGGAACGCCTGGTGGCAGAGCGGCTGCGCGCGCTGGAATGGGACGGCACTCCGCTCATTGCGCTGCAACCCGGGGCTTCCACCCATAGCCGCCGCTGGCCGGCCGACCGCTTCGTCGGGCTAGCTGACGCTCTTTTACAGGTCGCGCGTGAGGTGCGGTTCGTCGTTACGGGGTCACCACGTGAGCGAAACCTGTGCACCGGTGTTGCGAACGAAATCAACAGCCTGCCTCATTCCGGCGATCAGCCGCTGGCCTGGGCCTCTGCCGGCGAGCTGCCGCTCATCGCGCTTCCCAGCCTGCTGGGGAAAGCGTCCGTCCTGGTGACGGGGGATACAGGCCCGATGCATCTGGCAGTTGCGGTTGGCACCCCCGTCGTTGCTCTCTTCGCGGTATCCGATCCTGCACGGTCTGGGCCGGCCTACGATCTCGACAGGCACATCGTTGTCAGAAAATGGCGCACCTGCGACCCTTGTCTGTCCAAGCGCTGCCCACACGCGCGCCCCATGTGCATGGAAAATATTTCGGTGAATGAAGTTGCGGCCGCCGTTGCAAGGATCTTGCAAAAGGACCGGGGGCGATGAATACGGGAAGAAAAACCATCCTCCTTTTTGACACCGGCAAGGAGTGGGGCGGCGGCACGAACAGCATGATCGAATTGCTAAAGCGCATCGATCGCAAACGTTTTTCCGTTGTCTGTTGCTTCTACACCGACTACCGGCGGGGCGCCAATGGCCCTTTGTTGTCCGAGGAGCTCGCCCGCATTGGCATTCCGCTCGTCGTTCTGCGCCCCCCCAGACAACCCCTGTGGGCCAAAATCACGAAGGAGCTCGTTCGCGGCCTGCTGCGTTCTTGGCCCGTATGGCGCCGGCAGGCAATATTCCGGATAGACAAACGCTGGAGGATCATGCCCATGGCCGAGCGCCTGGCGGAGCTCCTGCGCATCGGCCGTTTCGACCAGCTCTACATGAACAACCAGCCCTCATCGAACCTCGAGGGTTACCTGGCCGCTGATCTGGCGGGGCTGCCGGTCGTTCAGCACTGCCGTATCGAGACGAGTCTGAACCCAACGGAGGTCGCGATAACCAACCATAGCGCTTGCCGCATCATCTGCGTCTCTCAAGGAGTCGCGCAATCGTTGCGAGATCAGGGCGTTGATGACCATCTCCTGGTGGTTGTGCCGAACGGAATCGACATCCATCAGGCGTTGCCCTCACCACAACGATCAGAATGGATGTCCACCTCGCAATTGATCGTTGGCACCGTGGGGCAACTCGTTCCCCGCAAATCGGTCGCAGACCTTCTGGGTGCCATCGCCTTGATTAGGGATGAAGGTGGTCCCCGCGTGGATCTCTTGATCGTGGGGGAGGGCCCCGAGGCAGCCAACCTGCGCGCCCTTGCCAGCCGACTGGGAGTCAGCGAGCAAACTCATTTCGTCGGTTTTCAGCGTGAACCCCTGCCTTGGATCGCTGCGATGGACATCTTCGTGCTTGCGTCCCACCGGGAAGGCCTGCCGCGGGTTATTCTGGAGGCAATGCTGCTTGCCAAACCTGTGATTGCTGCGCGTGCGGTCGGTTCGGGCGAAGTCGTGGCGGACAAAGTCACCGGGCTGCTCTACCCGCATGGCGATGTCCGTTCGTTGGCGAACGCGATCATGCAGCTTTACAGAAACCCGGCGTTGCGGGCACAGATGGGCGCGGCAGGCAGGGAACGCGTAAGCCAGAAGTATTCCATTGAGCAGTACGTGGAAGGCGTGCAGAACTGCTTGTGGGAGGCGGCATGCTCTGGCTCCTCCTGACATGGCTGGCGACGCCGGTGCTGCTGCCCCTGGCAGCGTTGCGCAGAAAGGTTGTGATTCGCCGCGTTCTGGTCATCCAGACCGCGAAAATCGGGGACTTCGTCAGTACCACACCGGTCTTCCGCGCCATCAAGCAGCTTCTGCCGGGTGCGCACGTCACCGTCCTGGTCAACCCGGTGACGGCGCCCCTCGCGGCAAAGCTCGATTCGATTGATGAAGTCGTGTCTTTGCCCACCCGCGGATTTCGCGGACTGAAAGGCAAAGGCTGGCTTTACCGACTCCTCGTCCGGGGCTTCGACGCCGTCATCGTTTTAAGCCCCAACCTTTCTACATTTCTTCTACCGCTGTGGGCACGCATCCCTCGCCGCATCTCGGTGTTGCCCGACCGACGCAAGGGCAGCGCGCGCCTCGCCTGGCCCTTGCTGACATACGGTGAACCCCACATCCACGGGCAACTCTTCCGTATCACGGCGCTGCAGGCGCTGAGAGGGCTCGGGGTTCCCGGCGTGGCTGATCTGCTGGCCTTGCCCAATGAAATCCCGCAGCCTTCAACCGAAGCCGTTCAGCGGGCCAAGGCAATACTTGCGCCAGAGGCGGGCCCATACCTCGGAGTCGGAATAAGTGCAGGCAACGTGATGAAGGCATTGCCGCCCAGCGTGCTCTTTTCGCTGGTCGATGGCGTCCTGTCACAGACGAATGCACGCGTGGTGCTCATTGGCACGAGCCAGGACAGCCGGCTTGCCAACGAAATCCTGGCCCGGTTTGGTTCTGAACGGGTGATCGATGCTACAGGGAGATGGACTCTCGAAGATCTTCCCGCCCTGCTTGCACAGCTTGATGCGTATGTCGGCGTCGATTCGGGCGTCACCTACATGGCCGACGCAGCAGGGGTTCCCGTTATAGACATCATGGGGCCTGCCGATCCCCTGGACCAGAGACCCCTGGGAGCGAAGGCAATCGTCGTGCCTTCAGAGCCGGAGTGCGCACCCTGCTCCCATGCCTTTGATGCCCCCTACCAGTGCCGGCACAGTCACCGGGCGTGCCTGAACGTATCGGTGGCTGATGTCATTTCCCTCTTACGCAGCGTGATTATTTCAGCCAAGGAATAGAAAGTGTCCGCCAGACGCCTCGTGAACAGCATGCTCGGTCATTTCGGCTACCGCATTGTCAAAACGGCACCTCGAAAAACATCGGATTCGCCATCCCGGAGAATACTGGAGTCCCGCGAAATCAAGGGGTTAAACACTGGCTTTCGCCGCTGTGACCGGCTTTTCGAGGCACCCAATTATCGTCTGTACCCCCAAGGTGGCCACACGGTTGCTGCCCACAAAAGCTTGCGATGACTTCTGGCCTTCCTTCCGTTTTACATATTCATTTTTGGGCCGACATCCGGAATACCGCCGGTTCGGTAGAAAAGGTAATAACTGCTTTTGCGACGCATGGCGAGCGCTACGCACATTCGATTGCCTGTTGCCCGGCAGAGCGAGGCGAGAGTCATTTCATCCTGAATGGGGTGAGCGTTTACAGTTTTTATGAGAATCGCGTAACGAATCGTTTGTTCAACAAAATGCTACGACTCGGGGCATTCACTTACCCAAGTCTTGTTAAACTCATTCGGCAATTACGGCCTTCTATTTTGCATTTTCACAACCGGCAAGAGCTCGTCGATTCCGTTGTCGGACGGCTCGATTACAGGCCAGCCGTCGTGGTTCATTACCATCGGCATTTCGCTCACCCTGTCATTCCGGAATCTGCCGACCTTCTCCTCTTCGTCAGCGAGCGCACCCGGGAATACATCCTATGCAAAACTGGATCTCCCAAGCCTTTTGCAGTCGTGCCGAACCCATTATCGCTGGAGCTGCAGAACATTGCTTTGACTGCCCCAACCAACCCGCCGCACCGCCCGCCCGTCATTCTTTTTGGAGGGGGTGCCAGCCCTCTGAAAGGTGGCAAAGAGCTTATCGAAGCGTTCGCCAAGCTCGCGCCGGGTCGAGCGAAATTGGTTCTCGCCGGAAACGGGGTAGAAAACCTGCCAGGGCTACCGCATCCATTTGTCGAGGTTTGGGGCAGGTTGCCTGCAAACGAATTCATGCAGTTGATGAGCTTGGCCGATATTGTCGCGATGCCTTCCTTCGACGAGCCATTTGGCCTCATCGCCCAAGAGGCGATGGCGCTAGGCAAGCTTCTTTTGGTGTCGGAAACGGGAGGGCTCGCGGAATTCACCGGCCCTGATTGTGCGGTGACTGTGGATCCTCGCGATCCGCAATCCTTGCAACAGGGCCTCACCGCGGCGCTCTCGCTCTTGGAGCCCGGACGCGAACATGACAGACGGAAAATGCTGGCCAACGCCCGTCTCAGAGTGGCTACTTTCTACCCGGAGAGAGTAACCCGTAGGCTGGAAAGCGCTTATGACGACGCTTTGCTCAAGGCAAGCCACCAGGAAAACTGCGGCACAGACGCGAGGGGTCGCGCATCATGAACATTGGGCGGCTAGATTTCGGCCGCTGCTCTGCGCAGGGGCTGGCGCGGCTAGGCGTACTGATGTACCTGATTGCAGTGCCCTTCACCCATAACGCGGCATGGAAAAATGGCGCAACCTTGCTCATGCTCGGCGCTGCAATTGGGTTGTGGCAAAAGAGGCAACTCGTCATCAAGGGCCTAATGCCCCTGGCGACCAGCTTAATGGCTCTTTTGGCCATCCTTCTTCTGAGTGCCTTTGCGGGAGTTGATCCCTTATCGAGTCTCAATGAGCTGCGCAAGCATTTTTTGCCCGGTCTGCTTCTTTTTCTTCTGACTGCTGTTGCCTTCAGAGAAGAAGAATGGCAGCGGCGTTTGTTGCTGCTCGTGGGGTTTGCTTTCCTGGCCAGAATCGGACTGGCGGTCATCGAACTTTTTGCATACGGGGACCTCGCTGCAGCACGGGATCAAGGCCGGTTTGTTAAAGGATTGGCGCTGGATGCCGGTTTCTATTTTCCGGTCTACATCGGACTGATGGTCTGGCGCAGCCCGTACCGCTGGTTTGGAACCATCGCTGCCGCCGCTGTTTTAGGAATCATAGTGGCTGTTCAAGGACGCGCCCCTCTGCTCGCGGCGCTTGTTTCCGCTTTGGCTATGTTGGCTGTTTTGCGGAAATGGCGGGTGCTCGTTTTTCTTTTTGGAGGGGCGATCGTTGCCTTGGGAGTCCTGATGGTCACACAGCCGGTTCTTGGCGAGCGCTTCGCGGCTGCATTTTCTCCAAAAACCTATTTGCAAGCCTTGGATCGTCGGGCTTATGGCAGCGAAAGCGATGGCTTGAGCGGGCGCGTCCCAATCTGGCTGGGCGTGATAGAAATCGGCAATGCTCGGCCGTTGCTGGGGTACGGGTTCGGATGGAAAAAACTCGGCAAGATCGCTGTCGAGGATGGCTATCTCGCGCGCTGGGAGGCAATGCGTAATGATGCAGTGGCCAAGGCGCAAGTTTCGTATTTCTCGCTCCCCACGGATAAAGTCAATCCCCACAATCTGTACTTGCAGATTTACTTCGAAGCCGGGATTGTGGGAGTTGCCGCTTATTTGGCCGTACTCGGCATATCACTGTGGCAATCGTGGCACCTGGCCCGCGGTGGCCCAGCTTGGGAAGGAGTTGTTGGCGCAATCATTTTTGGCTTTCTTGTTAATCACATCGTTCTTGGTTTCGCTAACGGACTTTGGCTGGGGCTGGGGCCCTCGATGGCGTGGCTTGGACTTCTCGCTGCCTTATCTCGAAGGATGAGGGTATGAGAATCCTCCTGATCCGCCGCGACAACATCGGCGATCTGGTGTGCACCACGCCGCTTTTCAGCGCCCTGCGGGCGCGCTTTCCCGATGCCTTCATCGCCGCGCTGGTGAACAGCTACAACGTGGATGTGCTCGCCGGCAACCCGCACCTCGACGCGGTGTACCACTACACCAAGGCCAAGCACCGGCCGCCAGGCAAAACCGTGGCGGGCGTGTATTGGGACCGCGTGCGCCTGTTCTGGCATCTGCGCCGCCAGCGCTTCGATTACGCCATCATCGCCGGCGCCCATTTTCTGCCGCGTGCCCTGCGGCTTGCCCGCGCGGTGGCGCCCCGCCACATCATCGGCTTCACCGAGGCAGGCAAGCCGGGGGTGGAGCACATCGACATCGCGGTTCCCTACACGCTGCCGGCGCCGATGCATGAGGTGGAGGATATTTTCCGCCTGCTGCTGCCGCTGGGAGTGGAGGGACCGCCGGGACCGCTCGTCCTGGTGGCGCCGGAGGAGGAGACCCGGCGCGCGCGCGAAGCGATCGCGGCACGGGGGCAGGGCCCGGTAGTGGGCCTGCACATCAGCGCGCGCAAACCCTCCCAGCGTTGGCCAAAGGAATGTTTCGCCAGCCTTGCCCGCGAGCTCGCCACCCGTCACGGCGCCCGGCTCATGCTGTTCTGGTCGCCCGGCAGCGAGACCAATCCCCATCATCCCGGGGATGACGAAAAGGCCGACTGGATCGTGCAGGCCACACAAGACCTGCCCCTTCTGCCCTGGCCCACGCAGCGCCTGGCCGAGCTGATGGGAGGGCTTGCCGCCTGCGATGGGGTGGTGTGTTCCGACGGCGGCGCGATGCACATCGCCGCGGGGCTGGGCAAACCCATCGTCTGCTTTTTCGGCCGCTCCGATCCCACCCGCTGGCACCCTTGGGGAGTGCCCCACCGGGTTCTACAGCCGCCAAGCCATGAGGTGAAGGACATCACCGTTGCCGAGGCGCTGGCGGCCTATGAATCCCTCATCGCCGGAGTTGCGGCGCGGTGAAGAAGGAAGCGGGGATTTTGATCACCCCGGAGCACACAAAGGGCAAGGCGTCACACGGAACCATGGTTATGGTGTTGCGGCTTCGCGAAAGCAGCCCCGACGTTTTCTGAGCCCTGATCCCTGCGTGGTGCCTGAGCCCCGCC
>JAIMAL010000034.1 GCA_023511995.1 Burkholderiales bacterium | reverse complement strand
GCCTGAACTGGAAAACACCTCATCAGGTATTTATGCAATCATACAGCCGCGTTGCACTTCGAGATTGAATCCACCAATCATACAGCCGCGTTGCACTTCGAGATTGAATCCACCGCTGCTTGCCACAATCGGTCTTGCAGCGCAACGAACACTTTGGCGTGATCGGCAACCTTGCGTCCAAAGTCCAGCACGAGTTTTCGGGCATGGGTGACGAACTGCGCCGCCCGGTACATGATCTCCTGCAGCACCGCCTTCAGCCGTCTTCTCTTGGCCGGATGACGGATTAGCGCGATCTCGCCGGTCAGCCCCAACTGCCCCAGCAGGCGCATACAGTGGTAGGCAAATGAGGCCAGATGAAGAATGGCATCGTTGGTGTCGAACTTGCCCGAGGGCAGGCGCTCCAGACGGGGAAAGAGCCGTTCCAGGAAATACTCGGTCTCCAACACCGAGTGGTGGGAACCTGGCCGCAGCTCAAGGCCAATGTTCCAGCCTTCATTGCCCAGGTAAAGCGCAATCGGGGTGTAGCCACCCACGCCCTGGTAGGTGCGGCTGACGGCCTCCTTCTTCGTGTCGGAGTCGTCTATCACGAAGGTGTCGAGATCGGCACAGAGGTCGCCCTGGTACGCAGTGTGGGCGCTTCGGTGCGTTCGAGCAGCCGAAGCGTCCGCTCATCAGTGAGCTCGCGCAGTTCGGCAGCCTTGGCGTCCAGTCGCTGGCGCATCCAGACACTGGAGGGGACTTTCGTGATCCCCAAAGCCTCTTTGAAGAAGCGATCATGACGAAACGACTCGATCGCCTCGAAATCGCTCTTACCGAGCGTCAAGAGCCCCACCATCGCCTTGACCAGGTCCGAGGTCTTCATCCCTTGCGAGACCGGAAGTTTTGGGTCGATTACCGCTTCCACCTGCACCGCCTGGCAGCATTGCCCGATCAGCGCCAGCCCAGAATAGGATGTGAGATTGAGCTTTGCAGATTGCTTGACTTCAAAGCGGGGCATCGTCGGTTGGGTGAAGCGGGATCACGCAGAATTGGGGTTGCGTTCAGTTTGGGATGAAAGAGCACGGATTCAGGGGACTCAAGCCAGCGCAGGTTGACGAAGGACACACGCCGCGTGGATTCCCCAGAGAGGGTTGAGGCGCGTGGTTCTTTCAGAGGGTAGGGAAGATGATGGTGACGCGTGTGCCGCGAACACCGTCAAGGCTTTCGAGTGTCACGCTTGCACCGTGCGCTTTGGCCCCATCACCGACTATGGCCAGTCCGAGGCCGCTGCCGGTCACGTCGCTGGCGACTGCACGATAGAAGCGTTGAAATACCCGCGCCCGCTCTTCGACTGGAATGCCTGGACCGTTATCCTCGACCACCAGCGTAGGTTGGTCATCGCCGGTGACGCGGGTGGTGACTCGGGCGCCATTCGGGCAATATCGGATCGCATTGTCCAGGAGATTGTTGATCATCTCGCGCAACAGCAGCGGGTCTCCACGCACCATCACTCCCCGGTCGCTTCCTTCATACCCCACATCGATGTGTTTCTCGAGTGCTGCGGGAACCCAGTCTGTGGTTGCATGTTTTGCGAGCTGGGCGAGATCCAGCCGCTGGAAGTGTTGCTCGGGCAAGGCGCCCGGCTCCGCGCGAGCCAAGGCCAGCAGCTGATTCGCTAAACGACTGGCGCGCTCCGCGCTCACCGAGAGCTGGCGCAGGGCATCTTGGATAGGCTCTGGCCCCGGCTGCCGCAGAGCGAATTCGGCCTGGGTCTTGATTCCAGCCAGCGGCGTGCGCAACTGGTGTGCCGCGTCCGCAATGAAACGTTGCTGCGCCTCGATGTTGGCTTTCAGTCGCACCAGCAGGTCGTTGATCGAGTGCAGCAGGGGGCGGACCTCGATGGGGGAATCACTCTCGGGCACCGGGCTTAGGTCCACATGGGAGCGGCTCGCGATTTCTTCCCGGAGCGCATCCAGGGGCGCAAGGCCCCGCCGCACGCCGATCCACACTAGCAACGCGGTAAAGACGAGGATGGCCAGCTGAATCACGACGATGCCCAGGAGTGCTTCACGGGTGATGGTATCGCGCTTTACGAGGGTCTCCGCGACCTTAATGAGGGTCTCCCCTGTACCGGTGTCAGGATGTCCGGCGAGAAACATCGCCGCGACGCGCACGTTGCGTCCTTCCAGTTTCGCGTTGTAGAAAATGGGTTGATCTGGACTGTGCACACTGGGGGGCGGATCAGGGATGCTTCGATCGCCAGCGATGAGCTTGCCCTGTGGATCCTTGACCTGAAAATAGATATTGTCGTGTTCGTCGTAGCGCAGAATGGCCCGCGCCTCTGCCGGAAGGTCGACGTCCACCTGACCATCGTGGAATCGAACCTGGCGTGCAAGCGCTTGAGTAGAGTCGAACAGTGCCCGATCGTAGGCGAGAGTGGTGAGTTTGACGGTTTCCGAATAGACCAAGAACGTGGCCATGGAAAGTAGGATGAAGATGGGCGGCAGCAGCCACCAAAGCAGCTGTCCGCGCAGTGAGGCCGTTCTAGAGGTCACGGGGCTTTTCCATCAGGTAGCCGAGTCCGCGAATAGTTTTTATAGCAACGCCGAAGGACTCAAGTTTCTTGCGTAGCCGGTGTATGTAAACTTCGATGGCGTTGGTGCCTACGTGTTCACCCCAGTCGCACAGCTTTTCCACCAGCTGTTCCTTGCTCACCACTTTTCCGGTGCTTAGCAGCAGGCTTTCCAACACTGTGAGTTCGCGCGCCGAGAGTTCCAACGGCGTGTCGTTTGCCATGACCTGCCGAGACGATGAATCGTAGCGGAGTGGGCCGTAGGTGATGACGGCCGACGAGGCACTTTGCCCGCGACGCAGCAGCGCCCGCACGCGCGCTTCCAGTTCCCGCAGCGCGAACGGTTTGGTGAGATAGTCATCGGCGCCCAGGTCGAGTCCCTTCACGCGGTCCTCTACGGCGTCGCGCGCCGTCAGGATCAACACAGGCACGACGATGCCCCGGTTGCGCCGCCGGTGCAACACCTCGAAACCATCGAGTTTGGGCAGTCCGATGTCGAGAATGATCAGGTCGTAGACCTCATGCAGCACCGCGGCGTCCGCCTCACTGCCGGTCCTACTCAGATCGACGGCATAGCCCGCCTGCCGTAGGGATTTCTGCAGCCCGTCAGCGAGCACCGCGTCATCTTCCGCGACTAATATTCTCAAGTTGGAGTCCCTGCGTAAGCTTTGTGTAAGCAAGCGCCGCTATGCTGGCGCGTCGTTAGTTTAGCGTATTGGGATTGTCGGTGAGCAAAGTACTTCCCCTGCTGGTGTGCTTGTGCGTGGCGTCGGGAGACGTGGCCGGGGCGGATAAGGCAGGATTGCCACCAAACGTCGTGCCGAGCGGCGCCATAGAGCTTTCCCTTGCCCAGGCGCAGGACCTTGCGGCGTCAAAAAACCGTGACTTGGCGGATGCGCGCAGGGCCGTGGAGGCTGCGCGCGCGGACGTCATAACAGCCGGCGAGCGCCCCAATGCCACGCTGTCGTTCAACACCACATCGATTAATCCGCACACTGGCGTGGGGGCCGGCAAGCCCTGGGACAAGACGGTAGACACGGTCGTGCGTGTCGACCAATTGTTCGAGCGTGGCGATAAGCGGGCACTGCGTGTGGCTGCGGCTCGCCAGGGGCTGGCTGCCAGCCAGGCTGATCTGGCGGATGCCGGGCGCCGTACCCGTAGTGTCGTTGCGGCGGCCTACTTTGACCTAGTACAGGCGCAAAACCGGCTGGCGATCCTACGCGACATCATGGAATTGTATCAACGCACGCTGGATGCGGCGGAGATGCGGTTGCGTGCGGGGGACGTTTCGCCTACCGATGTGGCGCGCATCCGCGTGGACGCGCTGCGTGCGGAAAATGATTTACGACAGGGCCAGGCCGACCTTCTACGCACGCAGTCCGCTCTGGCCTATCTGATCGGCTTGGAGTCCTCGGCCCCGCAACTGAAGGCGACGGATGGCTGGCCCGTATGCCAGTCCGTCTCTTGGACCGGGTCGATTGACGAGCTCGTTTCGCAACGCGCAGACGTGAAAGCTGCGCATGCGCGCTGGCTGATGGCCGAAAAGAACCGCGATCTAATGCGCGCGCAACGCACGCGCGATGTGACGGTTGGGATGCAGTACGAACACTACCCACCTGGCGGACGAAACATGTACGGTGTGGGCGTTAGTATCCCCCTCTTCACCGGCTCCTATTACGAAGGCGAGATACGCCGTGCCGAGGTGGAACGGTCGGCGGCCGAGGCCGCTTATGAGCGGGCAAAGGCACAAGCTTATGTCGAAATTGCTCAGGCCCGGGCGGACCTGGAAGCAGCCCGAGCGCGGGCGCTACGCTACCGCAGCGACATCGTGCAGCAGGCGCGTCACGCAGCAGAAGCAGCAGAATTCGCTTACCGTCATGGCGCGCTGGGTGTCATGGATGTGTTGGATGCGCGACGTACTTTGAAAGCCACGCTGCTTGATGCAGAGGCGGCTCAGGCTGATTGCGCAAAAGCCTCCGCCGCGTGGGAAAGTGCGGTGATGGGATATGAGGATGACGAAGAGAAGATTGATCGCTAAGAGTGTTGTGACTATTGCGCTCGTCGCTGGCACAGGCCCGGCATACCTCTGGTGGCATGGTCAACGTGAACAGCCCCCGCGGTCAATGACGGCGGAGAAGCAGGGGGGTGACCGTAATGTGCTGACCTTTCCCGCAGACGCGCCGCAGCTTGCGTACATGCGTATTCAGCCGGTTACGGAAGTCGCGGAACCCGCTACAGAGCCTCTCCCGGCGCGAATTGCCTATGACGAGAACAAAACCGCCCGTGTCACCACGCCGCTGGCGGGGCGGGTTGTCAAGATTGCAGTGCAGCCTGGAGACACAGTGAAATCTGGTCAACCCTTGGCGTGGCTGGACTCGCCCGATTACGGCAGTGCGGTAACGGATGCAGCCAAGGCCGAAGCGGATCTGCGTCAGAAGCAAGCGGCCTATGAGCGGGCAAAGATTCTTTTCGATGGGCAAGTGCTGGCGCGCAAGGATCTGGAATCCGCGGAAGCCGACCTCGCTCAGGCGCAGGCCGAAAGGCGGCGAGCCGTTTTGCGGCTACGGAATCTTTCCCAGGGTGCGAACGAGGTAGGCGGCACAGGCGAGCGCGTTGCCTTGCGCGCGCCAATTGCTGGTGTCGTTGCGGAACGCCAGATCAACCCGGGGGCAGAAATTCGTCCCGACACGCCTGGCCCTCAGTTCGTCGTGAGTGATCTCACCAATCTGTGGGTCATGATCGATCTGCCAGAGCGCTACCTGGGCAAGGTTCATGTTGGTCAGCGCGTAGACCTGGAACTGGACGCTTTCCCGAATGAGGTGTTCCAGGCTCGTGTCGCTTCCATCGGTGCGGCGCTGGATCCGACCAGCCGGCGTGTGCCCGTTCGCTGCGAGTTACCCAATCCGGGCGGACGGTTGAAACCGGAGATGTTCGCGCGGGCGACGCTCATTGCCGACAGCCAACGCCAAGTTCTGCGCGTGCCCAACAGCGCTTTGGTAATGACTGGCCTGTACTATTTCGTGTTTGTGGAAACCGCGCCTGGTCGGCTGGAGAAGCGCCGCGTCGACGTTTCCATACAGGACCGAGACTACAGCATCGTCAAGGCCGGACTGAAAACGGGTGAGCGTATCGTCACCAGTGGCGCGCTGCTGCTCAACTCTGAACTGTCGAGTAATTGACCATGCTCGATCGTCTGATTTCCTTTGCGCTGCAGCAGCGGGTGTTCGTTCTTCTTGCCGCAATCGCTCTCGTCGTTTTCGGCTGGCGCGCCGTTGGGAATTTGCCCATCGAGGCCTTTCCCGACGTGGAAGATGTGCATGTGCAGGTGGTCACCCAGGCGCAGGGACAGGGCCCGGAAGAAGTTGAGCGCAGCATCACCTTACCTATCGAAAAAGAGATGAGCGGGGTGCCTCATCTCACGCGGCTCCGCTCCGTCTCCATGACCGGTTTGTCGGTGATTACCCTGACCTTCTCCGAGCATACCGATGACTATTTTGCCCGCGCCCAAGTGCTGGAGAAGCTTCAGGGGGTAACCCTTCCACCGAATGCGCAGCCTACCCTGGCGCCGCTGACCAATGCAGTGGGCGAGATCTACCGCTATGTGGTGGATGCGCCACCGGGGATGCCGTTGTCGGAAATTCGGGCAATCCAGGATTGGACCATCCGACCCGCACTGCGCCAGGTGCCCGGGGTAGCCGACGTGGTGAGCTTCGGCGGGACCATCAAGGAATATCAGGTCCGGATAAATCCCTATTTGCTGCGCAAATTCAACCTGACCATCGGCCAGGTTAGCCAGGCTTTGGCCAATAGCAGCAGTAACGTGGGCGGCGGATTGCTAAAGCGTGGCGACGAAGCACTGGTGATCCGGGGTATCGGTATTTTCGAAAGTATCGACGACATCGGCCGGGTGGTGGTGGCATCGACCGATGGCAAGCCCGTGTTCGTCAAAGACGTCGCGCAAGTCGTCATCGGTGAACGCACCCGGTCCGGTATCGTTGCATTCAACCAGCGCGATGATGTTGTCGAGGGAATCGTGGAGATGACCAAAGGCCAAAATCCAGCCAAGGTCATCGAAGCCTTAAAACAGAAGGTGAGCGAGCTGAACCAAACACTGCCGCCCGGTGTTCGCATCGCGCCGTTTTACGACCGCACCGACCTCATCCGCCATACCGTGCGCACGGTTAGCGAGAACCTGATCATGGGCGCGACCCTCGTCCTGGTGATCCTGATCGTGTTTTTGCGGAACTGGCGCGCGGCGCTGATCGTGGCGTCCGTCATTCCGCTATCCCTGCTTTTCACGTTTGTTCTAATGGACGCCCGTGGCGTATCGGCAAACCTGATTTCACTGGGTGCAGTGGACTTCGGCATCATCATTGACAGTGCGGTGGTGCTGGTGGAAGCGCTCATGGTGCGTTTGACTGCACACCATCTCATGCCAACTGCTGAGGCGGACCGCTACGGTTGGCGGCTGCACACGCTCAAACACACGGCTGTCACCCTCGGCCATCCCATCCTGTTTTCAAAGGCGATCATCATTCTCGCCTTTCTGCCGATCTTCACTTTCCAGCACGTGGAGGGAAAAATCTTTTCACCCATGGCGTTCACTCTGAGCTTCGCGCTGCTTGGGGCAATCCTGCTGACGCTGACGCTGGTGCCGGCCCTGCTCACTTATGCGCTGAAGCATTCGGATATGGCGGAGAAGCACAGTGCATGGATGCTCGCTACGCAGGAACGGTATCGAAGATTCCTGACCTGGTGCGGGCAGCATCGGTTGCTTATCGGTGTGGGGTCGGTCGCGCTGCTCGCCCTGTCCATTGCGCTGGCGCCGCTTCTGGGCAGCGAGTTTCTGCCCAAGCTGGACGAGGGAAACATCTGGCTGACCATTACGCTGCCGCCCTCCACTTCGCTGGAGCGTACCAAGGAGGTTGAACGGCAGGTGCGGAGCATCCTCCAGAGCTATCCGGAGATCAACAACGTTGTGTCCCAAGTCGGCCGCCCGGATGACGGCACCGACCCAAAGGGGCCGAACAACATTGAAATCCTGGCCGACCTTAAGCCCAAGAGCGCATGGCGATTCCATGACAAGGACGCGCTGATCGCTGACATGACGGAGCGGATTCGCGCCATGCCGGGTGTGCATACCAATTTCTCGCAGGTGATCCAGGACAATGTGGAAGAGGCCTTGAGCGGGGTAAAGGGGGAGATTGCGGTGAAGATTTTTGGCCCCGATCTGGAGGTATTGGAGGACAAGGGCAGGCAGGTGGCATCGGTTCTGAGCGGCATTCATGGTGCTGCCGATGTGGCGGAAATCAGGATCGGGGGCCAGACCGAGGTGGATGTGCGCCTCGATCGGGAGCGTTTGGCCCGCTACGGCATCAATATCTCCGACGTCAACACCATGATTCAGACGGCGATGGCAGGAGCGACGGTCAACACTTTCTATGAGGGCGATCGTCGTTTCGACGTGACGCTCCGCTTTGACAAGCCTTATCGTGATGCGGTGGACGATATCGCCGCCTTGCCTGTGGCCCTCCCGAACAACGCTGGCACGATTCCGCTCGGTTCCGTCTCCAGCATTGAAGTGCGGCAGGGTGCGGCACGCGTGAGCCGGGAGGCGGGCGAGCGCAACGTGTCGGTGAAGGCCAATCTGCTTGGCCGTGATCAGGGTAGTTTTGTGGCTGAGGCGATGGCGGCTGTCGCAGCGAAGGTGCATTTGCCGCCGGGTTACCACCTGACCTGGGGCGGTCAGTTTGAGAACCAGCAGCGGGCCATGAAACGTCTCCAATTCATTGTTCCCGTGAGCCTGGGACTCATCTTCATCCTGTTGTTCTGGGCGTTTCGCACCGTGCATCTGGCGGTGTTGGTGTTATTAATGGTCCCATTCACGCTCATCGGTGGTCTGGCGGGTCTGGCACTGGCCGGTTTGCATCTCTCCGTATCCGCTGCGGTGGGCTTCATCGCAGTGGCGGGCATCTCGGTGCAGAACGGCGTGATTATGGTGGAGCAGGTCCTCGAACTGGTCCGCAACGGCGTTGCCTTTCGCGCGGCCGTGCTGGACGGAGCGGTGGGGCGCCTGCGGCCCATCCTCATGACCGCGATCATGGCCGGGGTCGGTCTGCTGCCCGCGGCGATGTCCCACGGCATTGGATCGGAAACGCAACGTCCGTTCGCAGTGGTGATTGTCGGCGGCATCGTCACTGCAACGGTATTTACGCTGCTTTTGCTGCCCCTCATGCTGCAGTCAGTCGAACGAAAGTTGGGGTTGGATAACGACAAGGCCGTCACGGAAAGCGCACCATGAGTCTGTTGGAACGGGAGGGCGGCGAGGAGAATGGTGCGGTCGGGTCAGGGCTGGGCGAGCTGCGAATAGACCCATGACGTTGCGCGTTGATCGACAAATAGCACATCCGAATCTCGTGCAAACCGTCCGGCCTCCTACCCGTGCAAGAGTGCGCACCGGGAACCGCGTGCTCTGGTCGGGGCTGCTCTCTCTCGCGATCATCAATACCGCTGTTGGCATCACCGGACACGGATTTCTCAATGGCAACGAATCCCTCTATGTCGAGTCCGCCAGGGAGATGCTCCGCAGCGGGAGCTGGGTGGTTCCGGCACTGAACGGTTTGCCTTATCTGGAGAAGCCGCCTCTCATGGACTGGCTTCTGCTTTTCGCCTTCCAGTTTGGGGGAATCAGTGAGGCCACCGCCCGTGCCATCCCGATGGGCGCATCGATCCTGGGGGCCCTGGCCTTGGCGCGATTCGCGCGCCTCCTGCGCATAGAGGGACCGCCAGCGGCAGCTGCCTATATTTATCTGACCAGTCTGGGCGTCGTGCTGATGTCTTCCGTGGCAATGCCAGACGCCCTGCTCATCAGTCTCTTCGGTATCGGTTGCGCGGCTTTTGCGGCCGCGCTGGAAACACAGAGCAGAAACTTAGCTCGCCTGTCTTTCCTTGCCCTCGGTCTGGCATGCCTGACCAAGGGTTTTCTCCCAGCTGTACTGTTCGCGCTCATCCTCGCCGCTTACGTCGCCGCCAGGCCGGTGCGTCTTACGCCGGTGCTGCACCTTTCGCGCGACCCAGTCGCCTGGCTGCTGCTGTTGGCGCCAGTGGTGGCCTGGGTGGTAGCGGCAGAAGTCAGCTTGCCCGGTGCAGCCTGGCGTTTCGTTGTTGACGAACATATCTTGCGGTTTCTGGGTACACGTGAACCAAGGGATTATTACGCTGGCTCGGTCTTTTACTATGTGCCGAGACTGTTCCTGTTTGCCTTCCCCTGGGTTGGCGTCCTGGCATTCGGGTGGGCGGTCCAGCGCCGCAAGCAGGGCGATCAGCGCCAGGATGTTCGGCACTTCCTCTGGGCTAGTGTCTGGGTGCCATTCATTTTCTTTTCTGTTTCGCAGGCAAAAGCCAACTACTACGTCACGCTATGCCTACCCGCCATGGCTTTGCTGACGGCCGACTATGCGCAAGCGCTCACGCGCACGAGGTGCCTGCGCTGGCGCCTGCTGGCCGTACTCGTTTCTGCGCTGACGGTGCTCATCCTGTACGGCATTGGTATATGGCTTGTCGCGACGGGTCGGCAGCACCCATTGCCGGCCCATCCGGACGGCAGCCTTGCGATCACAAGCGTCGCAGCATGGGTGAGCTGTCTGGCACTCGCGGGCCTGGCCGCGTTCGGTTGGCGCAGGACGACAGTGTTTGGTCTCGGTTTGCTTCTCGTTCCGCTGACGGTGCAGCTTCACCATCTGGCCTCCCTCGCGGACAAGGATATTTCCGCCAGACAAATGGCCGCATATATCAGGTCACGTTTTCCCGACACGCCGGTGTTTCTCTACCAGGACTACGAAGCCTACGGAGCCTTGCCCGTCTATCTGGACCGGACTATCCCCGTCATCGATTCCCGTAGCAACGATTTGTATTTTGGGGCCAGGGTGCGGCCCGCTGATCCCTCGCTCACCAGCCCGCCTGCGGTGCTCAGGCTGGAGCGCGCGCTGATCGTGGTACTTGCAGAGCGGGAGGAGACGTTCCGCCGCTCCGAGCTTTGGCCGCGATCCGAGCCTGTGTGTCGCTATGGAAGAGCTACGCTGTACCAATTGGCACCAGCAGAAAAAGCGCGAGTTGTGTATCGTTCTTTCCGTAAATTCCGTTTTGGCCGCTGGCAGGAAGTTTTGCCGGGCGAACGACCTGGGCGCGTAGCGCCCGGGGCGGCTGCCCGGCACAGCGGCGCGGCGGTGGCATGATGCCATGACATCGAGAAAGGAGAATCTTGCATGGCAATGCGTGTCGAAACCAACCCCCTTTAGGCGGCTTATGCCGTCTTGCTTGAGCATGGACTGGATGGTGCAGGCGAGGCTCCGCGCATCCTCGTCGATGAAGTCAGCAAGATCGAACGCTCCCAGTGCCTGCGTGCCGAGCCCTACGAGCGCACGGTCACTCGACGGGATGACGCCAACGGCTTCAAGCCCAAGACCATGCTCACCCGTGTGGGCGAGCTAACCTTTCAGGCGCCGCAAGTGCGTTCCGGAGACTTCTATCCTTCTGCGTAGGACGGCGGCGCCCGCACCGATCGGGCGGTGAGTCTTGCCTTGGCCGAGATGGTTGTTCAAGGCGCCTCCACCCGCCGGGTGATCGACGGGTTGCAACCCCTCGTGGGGCCTGAAATTGCCCGCTCCAGCGCCCAGGTGAGCCGGGCCGCCGCCAAACTCGACGAGGGGCTTTCAGCTTGGCGCGAGCGCCGGTAATCCCCCCGCTTTTAGCGGCATCCAGAAGTAGAACTATGCGGCCATGGCCAGCCGCTGTTTCGGGGTGAAGCCGCCCAAGGCCATGTTCGGGCGGTGATGATTGTAGTGGTACATCCACTGTGTGGCGAATAGACGTACTTCGTCCAGAT
>JAIMAL010000033.1 GCA_023511995.1 Burkholderiales bacterium | reverse complement strand
CTGCCGTGGAACCCCAACCGCATCGAGCAGCGCTTCGGCCGCATCCACCGCATCGGCCAGACCGAGGTCTGCCACCTGTGGAACCTCGTCGCCGAGGAGACGCGCGAGGGCGACGTCTACCGGCGCCTGCTGGAGAAGCTCGAGGAAGCGCGCCAGGCGCTCGGCGGCCAGGTCTTCGACGTGCTGGGCAAGCTGCAGTTCGAGGGCCGGCCGCTGCGCGAGCTGATGATCGAAGCCATCCGCTATGGCGACCGGCCCGAGGTGCGCGCGCGCCTCACGCGCGCCGTCGAGCACGCGGTCGACCGTGTGCACATGCAGAACCTGCTGGAAGAGCGCGCGCTGGCCCACGACGCGATGGACTTAAGCCGCGTGGCGCGCGTGCGCGAAGAGATGGAGCGCGCCGAGGCGCGGCGCCTGCAGCCGCATTACGTCGAGTCATTCTTTCTCGAGGCGTTCACGCGCCTGGGCGGTACCGTGCGCGAGCGTGAGCCACGCCGCTACGAGATCACGCACGTGCCCGCGCCGGTGCGCCACCGCGACCGCCAGATCGGCGCGGGCGATCCGGTGCTCCCGCGTTATGAGCGCATCGTCTTCGAGAAGGATCTGATCGCGCCCCCGGGCCAGCCGCTCGCCGCGTTCGTCTGCCCCGGCCACCCGCTGCTCGACGCGGTGCTGGACTTGACGCTCGAGCGCCAGCGCGACCTGATGAAGCGGGGCACGGTGCTGGTGGACGAGCGCGATTCCGGCACGAGCCCGCGCGTGCTCTTCTTCCTCGAGCACGTCATTCAGGATGCGAGCCTCACCGCTGCCGGCGAGCGGCGCACCATCTCGCGCCGCGTGCTCTACGTCGAGATGGACGCCGACGGTCGCATGCGGCGCCTCAACTACGCGCCCTACCTCGACTACCGCCCGCTGGCGGCCGACGAGCCCGACGCCGCGACCCTGCTGGCCCGGCCCGAGGCGGCGTGGATCACGCGCGAGCTGGAAGCCCGTGCACAGAGCTATGCCATCGCCAGCGTCGTTCCCGAGCACGTGCGCGAAGTGCGCGAACGGCGCCTGGCATGGATCGAAAAGACGCGCACGGCGGTCAAGGACCGCCTCACCAAGGAGATCGCCTACTGGGACCACCGCGCCGAAGCGCTCAGGCTCCAGGAGCAGGCGGGCAAGGCCGGCGCGCGGCTCAACTCGCAGGAGGCACGCCGCCGGGCCGACGAACTGCAGTCGCGTCTCGAGCGGCGACTCGCCGAACTGGACCGCGAGGCCCAGGTCTCGGCGCTGCCGCCGGTGGTGCTGGGCGGGGTCGTCGTCGTGCCGATGGGTCTGCTCGCCAAAGCGGCCGGGCGTGCCGCACCGGTTCCCGCCGTGCCCACCGATACGCAGGCCGCCGCCGCCCGGGCGCGCGCAATCGTGATGGACGTCGAACGGCGGCTGGGCTTCGAGCCCGTGGACCGCGAGTTCGACAAGCTTGGCTACGACATCGAAAGCCGCGTGCCCGGCACGGGCCGGCTGCGCTTCATCGAAGTCAAGGGGCGCGTCGCCGGCGCAGACACCGTGACGGTGACGAAGAACGAAATCCTGACCTCGCTCAACAAGCCCGACGACTTCATCCTCGCCATCGTCGAGTTCCTGGAGGACGGGAACCACCGCGTGCGCTACCTGCGTCGCCCTTTCCAGCGCGAGCCGGACTTCGGCGTGACCAGCGTGAACTACGACTTTGCCACTCTTTTGGCCCGAGCCGATGAGCCAGGGTAACGGCTGATTGCATTGCTTTGAATGTATGATTATCATTCCGTTATGGAATCAGGTATCCGCCCGCTGCTCCCACGGGCAGCCGCCCGAGTGCTGGATCGAGCGTTGGGCGTCATGCCGGTGGTGGTGCTGCTCGGCGCCCGTCAGACCGGAAAAACCACGCTGGTCAAGGCCCATCCGGAGTTGGCCGACCGGCCCTACCTCACCCTCGACGACCTCGCCGTGCGGCTGCAGGCCGAGGCCGACCCAGAAGCGCTGGTAGCCCGCGCGCCGGCCTTGGTGCTGGACGAGGTGCAGCGGGCCGCGGATCTGCTCATCGCCATCAAGCGTGCCGTGGACCGCGACCGACCGCGGCGTCCTGGCCGCTTCGTGCTGACCGGCTCGGCCAACCTGCTGATGCTCGAGCGCATTGGCGAGTCGCTGGCGGGCCGTGCCGTCTACGTCACGCTGTGGCCGCTCACCCAGGGCGAGCTGGCGGGCCAGGGCCGCACCGGCCTTTGGAGTGAGCTGCTTGCCGTTCCCGCGGTGCAGTGGCCCGAGGTGCTGACCCAAACCCCCCGCGCCCCCGCCGACTGGCGCGAGGCGGTGCAGCGCGGCGGTATGCCGGTTCCGGCACATGAACTGTCCACGCCCGAGCAGCGCACGCTCTGGTTCTCTGGCTATTTGCAGACCTACCTGGAGCGCGACCTGCCCAACCTGCGGGCGGTGGAAAACCTGGGCGACTTCCGCCGGCTGGCCCAGGCCGCTTGTCTGCGGTTAGGCTCCTTGCTCAATCAGGCGGAGCTGGGCCGCGACGTGGGGCTGGCGCAGCCCCAGGTGCACCGTTTCCTGAACGTGCTGGAGGCCAGCTTTCTGGCCCTGCGCTTGCCCGCCTATGCAGTCAATCGCACCAAGCGGCTCATCAAAGCCCCCAAGCTCTACTGGGGCGACACCGCCTTTGCACTGTACCTGAGCGGCGAGACCGAGCCGCGCGGCGCGCATCTGGAAAACCTCGTGCTCCTGGATCTGCTGGCCTGGCGGGAGCTGGAAACACCCCGGCCTGAAATTCTGTACTGGCGCACGGCGGGTGGGGTGGAGGTGGACTTCGTCATCGAGACGCCCAAGCGGCTCCTGCCCATCGAGGTCAAAACCGCCATCCGAGCCGTACCTGCCGACGCCAAGGGCCTGGAGAGTTTCCTCGATGAGTACAAGGGCAAGTGTGACGGCGGGCTTCTGCTGTATGGCGGCGATGAAGTCTTTCCGCTGACCCGGCGGGTGCTCGCCGCGCCGTGGTGGAGGGTGCTATGAGAAAGAAACTCATCGAAGTCGCCCTGCCGCTCGAAGCCATCAACCAGGCCAGCGCGCGCGAGAAGAGCATCCGCCACGGCCACCCCTCCACGCTGCACCTGTGGTGGGCGCGCCGCCCACTGGCGGCGGCGCGGGCCGTGATCTTCGCGCAGATGGTGGACGACCCCGCCAGCGTGCCCGAGGAGTTTCCCACGCCCGAGGCACAGGAGAAGGAGCGCCAGCGGCTGTTCCGCATCATCGAAGACCTGGTGCAGTGGGAGAACACCACCAACGAGCAGGTTTTGCAGGCCGCCCGCGACGAAATCTGGAAAAGCTGGCGGCGCACCTGCCGCGACCATGCCGGCCATCCTCGCGCTGCCGAACTCTTCAACCCGGACAGGCTGCCCGCTTTCCACGACCCCTTCGCCGGTGGCGGGGCGCTGCCGTTGGAGGCGCAGCGGCTGGGGCTGGAGAGCTTTGCCTCCGACCTGAACCCGGTCGCAGTGCTGATCAACAAGGCGATGATTGAGATCCCGCCGCGGTTTGCCGGGCTGCCGCCCGTCAATCCAGGGGATAGGTTGCAGGGGATAGGGGATAGGGATGGGCAAGATCGAATCGTATCGGGATTTGAAGGTTTGGCAGAAGGGGATGGAGCTAGCGGAGGAAGTGTACCGGCTGGCCAAGGTACTCCCGAAGACGGAGGAGTATCGGTTAACGGGGCAACTACTCAAAGCAGCGGCGTCGGTTCCGGCGAACATCGCGGAAGGACACGCGAGGGGGACACGGAAGGACTATGCAAACTTCGTGAATATCGCGAGGGGATCGCTGGCGGAGACCGAGACGTTGCTGCTGCTGGCAGTCAGAACGGGATTGCTCAAGGAAAATCAAGCAGCGACAGCCCTGTCTGTGACGGGCGAACTGGGCAGAATGCTGACCGTTCTACGTCAGCGTCTCAACGCCGATCCCCTATAACCCACACCCTATTCCCTAAAACCTGGCGCGGGGCCGAAGGTCTCGCGGCCGATGTGCGCCACTACGGCCAGTGGATGCGCGACGAGGCGGAAAAGCGCATCGGCCACCTCTATCCGAAGGTCGAGGTCACGGCCGAGATGGCTTCGGCGCGGCCGGACCTCGAGCCCTACGTCGGCCGCAAGCTCACCGTGATCGCGTGGCTCTGGGCGCGCACGGTGAAGAGCCCCAACCCCGCCTTCGCCGACGTAGAGGTGCCGCTCGCCTCGACCTTCATGCTCTCCACCAAACCCGGCAAGGAGGCGTATGTCGAGCCGGTGATCGAAGGCGGCGGGTATCGGTTCACCGTGAAGGTGGGCAAGCCGAAGGATGCGCAGGCCGCGAAGAACGGCACCAAGCTCGCGCGCGGCGCGAACTTCCGCTGCCTGATGTCGGGCACGCCGATCGCGGGCGACTATATCAAGGCCGAGGGCCAGGCCGGGCGCATGGGCGCGCGGCTGATGGCGATCGTCGCCGAGGGCGAACGCGGGCGGGCGTACTTGCCGCCCACGCCAGAACACGAGGCGATTGCGCGGGAGGCGAAGCCGACCTGGAAACCGGAGACACCCCTCGCGCCTGACCCGCGTGCTTTATGGACACCGCCTTACGGTCTGACGACCTACGGCGACCTCTTCACGCCCCGCCAGCTCGTGGCGCTGACGACCTTCTCGGACCTGGTGGGCGAGGCGATGGCGCGGGTCAAGCGCGACGCCCTCGCTGCGGGCCTGCCCGACGACGGCCAGCCGCTGCGCGACGGCGGCACCGGCGCCACGGCGTATGCCGAGGCGGTGGGGGTGTATTTGGGAATCGGCATAAGCAGGCAGGCAAATCGAACAGCCACCCTCAACTTCTGGGATCAGAAAGGAGAGAACGTTCAGCAAGTATTTGCTCGGCAAGCATTGCCGATGACATGGGACTTCGTCGAAGGCAATCCGTTTAGTAGGTCAACCGGCAATTTCCTTGGCCAAGTTGACTACATGACGCGCGTGTTGGAGACGACTCTTCCCGCGTTTCCCTATGGCTTAGCTCAACAGCAAGACGCACAAAATCAGGACCTGACTCGCGACAAGCTCGTCTCCACGGACCCGCCCTACTACGACAACATCGGCTACGCGGACCTTTCGGACTTCTTCTATGTCTGGTTGCGTCGCTCGCTGCGACCCGTCTTCCCCGACCTGTTCGCCACGCTGGCCGTGCCCAAGGCCGAGGAGCTGGTCGCGACGCCCTACCGCCACGGCAGCAAGGAGAAGGCCGAGGCGTTCTTCCTCGACGGCATGACACAGGCCATGCACCGCCTGGCCGAGCAGTCGCACCCGGCCTTTCCGGTCACCATCTACTACGCCTTCAAGCAGTCGGAGAGCGAGAGCGACGAGGGCACGTCCAGCACCGGCTGGGAGACCTTTCTCGACGCGGTGATCCGCGCCGGCTTCGCCATCAGCGGCACCTGGCCGATGCGGACAGAGTACACAGGCAACTTGAAGAAGAACGTCGCCGCCCTCGCCTCCAGCATCGTCCTCGTCTGCCGCCCGCGCCCCGCGAACGCCCCCACCGCCACGCGCCGCGAGTTCGTCGACGCGCTCAAGGCCGAGCTGCCGCCGGCGCTGGCCGAGCTGCAAAAGGCCAACATCGCCCCGGTGGACCTCGCCCAGGCGGCCATCGGCCCCGGCATGGCGGTCTATACCCGCTACGCGAAGGTGCTCGATGCCGAAGGGCGGCCCGTCTCGGTGCGCGAGGCGCTGGCGCTCATCAACGCCACGCTCGACGAGGCGCTCGCCGAGCAGGAGGGCGACTTCGACGCCGACAGCCGCTGGGCGCTGGCCTGGTTCGAGCAGCACGGCTTTGCCGAGGGCGAGTTCGGCGTGGCCGAGACGCTGTCCAAGGCCAAGAACACGAGCGTGGCCGGCATGGTCGAGGCCGGCATCGTGGCCTCGGCCCGCGGCAGGGTGCGATTGCTGAAGCCCGACGAACTGCCCGCCGACTGGGGCCCGGCGCTGGACGCGCGCCTCACCGCCTGGGAGACGGTGCACCACCTGATCCGCGCGCTCGAATCCGGCGGCGAGGCCGCCGCTGCCTCCCTCGTCGCGAAGCTCGGCGCCAAGGCCGAGGTCGCGCGCGAGCTGGCCTACCGCCTCTACACCCTCAGCGAGCGCAAGAAGCGCGCGGCCGAGGCGCTGTCGTACAATGCGCTGGTGCAGAGTTGGCCGGAGATCGCGCGGCTGGCGCGGGAGACGGCACAATACCCGTCCGCACCGGCGCAAGCCGACTTGCTATAGGGAGGTCTTGCCATGCATCCGAGCCTGAACATCGATCGAGGGACGCTGGCCGATTTTTGCCGCACGCACCACATCCTCCGCCTGTCCCTGTTCGGCTCGCAACTGACGGGCACGGCGGGGCCGCACAGCGACATCGACCTCGATGTACGGCGGAAGACGGCAACCACGGCCGTTCCGGCGTTGGCGGCGCAACTGGAAACCCTGTTGGGAGCACGCTGAACCGTGGCCATGACCAATCACGAGCGCGTCGGCAAGGCGCTGGAACTCCTGAAGTCCGGGCTCGGGCCCTTCGTCGGGCGGGAGGTGAAAAGCGCCATTGCCGCCAACAGCCTGACACCGGAACGGGTGCGCAGCTTCATCGAAGACCCGCTGCTGGCCAACAAGCCCGTCGAGGAATGGGATGTCTCGGCCCTGCTCAAGCTGATGTGGGAGGCCTGGAACGAGGTATTCGGCCGCACCCTTGGTCGCGCCGAGCGATCCCTGGTGCAGGAGCTGCGCGACTGGCGCAACAAGTGGGCGCACCAGGAGCCGTTTTCGAGCCGCGATGCCGAGAGGGCCATGGACTCGATGGTGCGGCTGCTCACCGCCGTGTCGGCCAAGGAGGCCGACGAGGTGGACCGCATGATGATGGAACTGCGCCGCCTGACCATCGAAGAGCAGGTGCGCGGCGAGAAGCGCAAGGCCGGCGGTTCGCTGATCGAGGCGGCGACCGGCACGCTCAAGCCCTGGCGCGAGATCGTCACCCCGCATGCGGACGTGGCCAGCGGCCGCTACCAGCAGGCCGAGTTCGCGGCCGACCTGTGGCAGGTGCATCTGGGCGAGGGCAGCGACGAATACCGCGAGCCGGCCGAGTTCTTCCGCCGCACCTTCCTCACCGAGAGCTTAAAGCGGCTGCTCGTGGGCGCCGTCGAACGCCTCTCGGGCAAGGGCGGCGACCCGGTGGTGCAACTCCAGACCAACTTCGGCGGCGGCAAGACCCATTCGATGCTGGCGTTATACCACCTGTTCGGCGGCAGCGCCCCCGGGGAGCTGGCGGGCGTGGACGAGGTCATGGCCGCCGCCGGCGTCACCCGGCTGCCGACCGCCCGCCGCGTGGTGCTGGTGGGCAACAAGATTTCACCGGGTAACCCGGTGACCAAGCCCGACGGCACCGTCGTTCGCACCCTGTGGGGCGAACTCGCGTGGCAGCTCGGCGGCCAGAAGGCCTATGCGCGCATCGCCAAGGACGACGAAAACGCGACCAGCCCCGGTGACGCGCTGCGCGAGCTGCTGCGCGAGCATGGGCCGTGCCTCATCCTGATCGACGAGTGGGTGGCCTACGCGCGGCAACTGCACGACCAGAGCGACTTGCCGGCCGGCAGCTTCGAGACCCAGTTCACCTTTGCGCAGGCCTTGACCGAGTCGGCCAAGCTCGCGGGCAACTGTCTGCTGGTGATCTCGCTGCCGGCATCCGACACCCAGGCGGACGACGTGGAGGTGGGCGGCCTGCGTGGCCGTGAGGCGCTCGACCGCTTGCGCAACGTGGTCGGGCGCGTGGAGTCGTCGTGGCGGCCGGCGTCGGCCGAGGAAGGCTTCGAGATCGTGCGGCGGCGCCTGTTCGAGCCGCTCTCCGGCGCAGAGGCCTTCAAGCAGCGCGACGTCACCGCGCGCGCCTTCGCCGACCTCTACCGCGCTCAAGCCGCGGAGTTTCCGCCCGAGTGCAAGAGCACCGACTACGAAAAACGCATCCAGGCCGCGTTTCCGATCCACCCGGAGATATTCGACCGGCTCTACGAGGACTGGTCCACGCTGGTCAAGTTCCAACGCACGCGCGGTGTGCTGCGCCTGATGGCGGCCGTGGTTCACTGCCTGTGGGAGAAGGGCGACCGCAACCCGCTCATCCTGCCGTCGACGATTCCTCTCGATGATCCTCGCGTGCAGTTCGAGCTCACACGCTATCTCTCGGACAACTGGGTGCCGATCATCGAGAAGGACGTGGACGGGCCGAGCTCGCTGCCGCTCAAGATCGACGGTGAGGTGCCCAACCTCGGCAAGCTCTCCGCCACGCGGCGCGTGGCGCGCACGATCTACCTCGGCTCCGCGCCGATCGCGGCGGCTGCGCATCGCGGGCTGGAGGATCGGCGCGTGAAGCTCGGCTGCGTGATGCCGGGCGAATCGCCGGCGGTGTTCGGCGATGCCTTGCGCCGCCTGGCCGCGGCGGCGACCTACCTCTACCAGGACGGGCCGCGCTTCTGGTACGCAACGCAGCCCACCGTCACCAAGCTCGCCGAGGACCGCGCCGAGCAGTTGAAGCGCGACCCCGACAAGGTGCATGCGGAACTCGAGGCCCGCGTGCGCGCAGACCTGAAGAAGCCGGGCGACTTCTCGCGCGTGCACCCGCTGCCGCGCACGGGCGCGGACGTGCCGGACGATCTCGATGCGCGGCTAGTCGTGCTGCCGCCCGAGCACCCCTACGGCAAGGAGGAGGGTAACGCGGCACAGCTTGCTGCGCAGGCGATCCTCGAATCGCGCGGCAATACGCCGCGCCTTTATCGCAACACGCTGGTGTTCCTCGCGGCTGACAAGGTGCGGCTGCAGGACCTGGACGAGGCGGTGCGCCGGTATCTGGCATGGCAGTCGATCCTCGAAGAAAAGGAAGCGCTGAACCTCGACCCGCACCAGGTCAGGCAGGCCGAAACGCAGAAACAGGCCGCCGATGCCGCCGTCACCGCGCGTCTGCCGGAGACCTACCAATGGCTGCTGGTGCCGGAGCAGAAGACGCCGCAGGCCGCGGTCGAGTGGCATGCGCTGCGGCTCACCGGCGCCGATGCGCTTGCCGTCCGCGCCAGCAAGAAGCTGCGCAGCGAAGACCTGCTCATCACCAGCCTGGGCTCCACGATCCTGCGCAAGCATCTGGACGAGGTGCCGCTGTGGCGCGGTGACCACGTGGCCATTCGACAACTCGTCGAGGACTTCGCGCGCTACCTCTATCTGCCCAGGCTCACCGGGCCGGAGGTGCTGGCGCAGGCGATGCGCGACGGCGTGGCGCTGCCGACCTGGCAGTCCGACACGTTCGCCTATGCCGAGAGCTTCGACGAGGCCGGCGGACGGTATCGCGGCCTGCGCGGCGGGCAGGTCGTCGCGCTGGGCCCCGGGGACGCGGGACTGATCGTCAAGCCGGAGGTCGCGCGCCGCCAGCTCCAAGCCGAGGTGCCGGCCGCGCCGGGCGCGGACACCGTACCGCCACCCGGACCGGAACCAGGCGAACAGAGGCCAGGCGACTCAAAGCCAACGCCGGTGCCGCCTCGCCTACCGCGCCGCTTCCACGGCACGGTGTCGCTCGACCCGACGCGCGTCGGCCGGGATGCCGGGCGGATCGCCGAGGAAGTCATCGCGCATCTCGTCGGCCAACCGGGCGCCGAGGTTTCGGTGACGCTCGAGATCGAGGCGCACTTTCCGGACGGAGCCAGCGAGCAGACCGTTCGCACCGTCACCGAGAACAGCAGAACCCTGAAGTTCAAGACCCACGGGTTCGAAACGGATTGACGACAGCGCGATCGCGCCGACGCTCGCACCAGTCCGTCGATATGTCGGGGCATGCGCTCGACGGCGTCCCCGTTCGCTCGGTCTCGGACCGTCGCTATCGTCGATCGGTGTCATCGTTTGAGGTTTGTGATTCTGTCCGTCCCGATCGCGGAGGCGAGCCGGGAACCGCAAGGGTCGCGGTATACCACCCCCGCTTTGTGCCGTTGGCCGGAACGATGGGCGCGTCGAAGTTGCGGCGGGCAATCGTGAGACCCGCCGGTGCTTGCCTAGCTTGTCGCGGAAGCAGCGCGCTCAGAACTCGGCCACCGTGCTGTCGGGTGCCGCCCCCGCCTCGCGAGCCGCTTCAGGATAGCCTTTACCGCTGAATACTGGCCCGCACCGGATCTCTCCGGAAGCACCCCTACTTGCCGATGCAGAAAGCCAGACGGCCACTTCTTCCACCGTCGCCTCGGTCGGTTCCTCGGCCGTCGGGCAGGTGTCCATTTCACACGGCCAGCAGTTGCGCGAAGGCCGATTGCATCGCGGCCTGCATTTCGCCGTCCGGTGCCACGCCCTCGCGCATGGGCTTGAAGGGTTCCGCCCCCGCCACCCTGCGCACGTCTGCCGGGTCGATGCCGTTGTCCGCGCAAATCGTCAGCAGGGCGGCGTCCAAGGCCAGCAAGCAACTTTCCGCCTGTTCATGGGCAAAGAGAAGATCGTCGGTTTTCCCGAAGTCCTCACCGCGCCGAATGGCGGCCAGCGCCGCCCCCATCATTTCCGCTTTGCGGGAGCGCAGCCGCCAACGCTCGATGGACCAATACGCTGGATGAGTCCAGTACCTTTGGCACTCGGGTTGATGTTGCAGGAGGAAGGATAGCGGAGATTGCTGGCCAAAGGAGTGGTGCGGGCGCTCGGCGTCTGAGACGACCAGCCAGTCGGCGAGCTTGCGGTTGAAGAGCGTAAGGTCGGTGAAGAGCAACTCCTCGTGGTAGTCCACGAAGGACTCTTGGATCGTTCGGTTGAAGCGAGCGTCTGGCGTTCATCTTCGGGGTTTTGGGGTAGGTATACCAGCGTTTGATGCCGCGCTCCTTAAGGAGCTGGGCAAAGTCGCCTTCAAACTCACTACCGTTGTCGGAGAGGACGACCTTCGGGGTGTGAGGCAGCAAGGACAGGCCCGAATCAAGGGCGCGGGCGGTGTATCGGGCGTGCTTGGAGGGTAGCCCCACGGCAAAGGCAAAGTGCGAGACCGGGTCGATGAAGGTGACGATGTAGCGGCGCATGCCGTCGCGGATGCGCTCGCGGGTCGAGCAAGCGAGCACCTCCAGGGCTTGGGCCTTGACCTGCTTGGGTTTTCTGGGCGTCTGGTGCCGCCGCAGGGGCTTGGGCTTTCCCTCGGCTGTCGATGCGGCTGGGGGCGTGGCGCATCTTGTCGGGCGCTCTGGCGATGATGCGGCCAATGGTGGAGACACTAGGTAGCGCGATGCCGTGCTGGGCACACCAGGGGGCGAGCAGCACGTGGAGCTTGGCCTTGGCCTTGTTCGGGTGGAGCGTGCGTAGCCGCCGGATTTCGCTCACCAGGCGGGGATCCGTGTTGGGGGTTCTTCGCCTCTTGGGAGCAGAGGATTGTGCAGCCAGGGCGGCCGGCTTGCCGCCTTGGGCCTTGCGGGCGGCCTTCCAGCTGGTTCACAGGAGTGCCAAAGGTTTCTGAGCTTATGCAGCCCATTGCAGAGCAAAAAGCCGGCAGTTACGTGGGGTTTACTGGGTTTTTGCGGAAGGCTTCGGACTATGCCGGAATACTCACTATTTTCCGATACAAAAGCGGGCGAAAATCTCCCCCAGAAGATCGTCCGAGGTGAATTCGCCGGTGAGGGTAGCCAGGGC
>JAIMAL010000032.1 GCA_023511995.1 Burkholderiales bacterium | reverse complement strand
CTCCTTCTTCTGTTCTGACAGCAGCATCATGTTCAAGTAGCGGCTATCCTCCAGCCAGGCCTCGTGGGTTTCGACGCTCGGGGCACGGATCAGCCGCAGTCAGGCATCCGCATTGGGGAAGATGCGCATGACCCGGGTGGGCGCTTGATCTCCTCGTTGAGCCGCTCGAGCATATTCGTGCTCTTCGTGTGCTTGTGGTGGGCCCCAGGGGGGCCGGTAGAAGGTCGTCTTGCCGATGTTCGTCTCGACCCCATCGACCCGCTTCGGATACTTGCCCTACCATAGCATTGCGCAGGAAATGCACATCGCAGCGCATCATCAGGCCGCGGCGCCACCGCTTCCACCGCCAACAGCCTTGTCTTATGCTTCTTCTTCATGGTCATGGTTGCCCTCCTTTCAGGGTTCAAGGTCGATTTGGTCAACGAACCTTTACCATGACCACCCGCCCACTTCCGACTGCTGGCGATTTTGCACACAATTCGGCACACTACCCCGTCACCGAAGTCATGGAATATTGAGGAGGCCATCATGAAATCCTGGTTCGTTTTCCCTCTTCTCCTTGCCGCAACCCCTTTGCTTGCCGGCTGTCCCGCCAGCATGTCGGGCGCCGCCTATTCCCGGGAGCAGGCGCGTCAGGTGCAGGAAGTGCAGATGGGGGTCGTCGAAAGCGTGCGTGAAGTGGTGATCGAGGGCACCAAATCGGTGGTGGGTCCGGCCGCCGGCGCGGCGGTGGGCGGCATTGCCGGCAGCAACCTCGGCCAGGGCAAGGGCAGCACCGTGGGCGCCATTGTCGGCGCGGTGGCCGGCGGCGTCGTCGGCGGGGCCATCGAGGAGGGAGTTACCCGCACCAAGGGGCTGGAAATCACCGTCAAGCTGGACAATGGCCGCCTCATCGCCGTTACCCAGGCCGCCGATGAAACCTTCCGTCCCGGGGATCGCGTGCGCGTTCTCACCGGCGGCGGTGTGACCCGGGTCACTCACTGATTTTCATCGCTGGGAGTTTGCATGCGACACATCGAAAACCTGCTGGAATCCCTCATCTTCAATGCCCGCTGGCTGCTGGCACCCTTTTACCTGGGCCTGGTGATCGGCATCGGCCTCATCCTGGTGAAATTCGCCCAGGAATTCCTGCATGTGGTGCCCCACGTGTTCGAGATGAGCGAAAGCGACCTGATCCTCGCCGTGCTGACCCTGGTGGACATGTCCCTGGTGGCCAACCTGCTGCTCATCATTATCTTCAGCGGCTATGAAAACTTCGTCTCCAAGATCGACACCGCCGGCCACGAGGACAGACCGGAGTGGATGGGCAAGGTGGATTTCTCCGGCCTCAAGGTGAAGGTGATCGCCTCCATCGTCGCCATCTCCGCCATCGAACTTTTGAAGACCTTCGTCAACATCATGGCCCTCGTCGAGGCAGACCAGAATCCCGGCGGCGAATGGATGTGGACCAATGCCGACACCGCGATCGCGTGGAAAGTGGGCATTCACGCCATTCTGGTGCTGTCCGGCGTGTTGTTCGCCCTCATGGACCGCATCGCCGAAGGCGCCCATGAAATCAAGGGACGCAGCAAACACTGAACCGGCGCGTTGCGGCTGGTGCGGCAGCGATCCCCTCTACATCGCCTATCACGACCATGAATGGGGTGTACCCTCCCATGAAGAGGCCCACCTCTTCGAAATGCTGATCCTGGAAGGGCTGCAGGCGGGTCTTTCCTGGCTCACCATCCTGAAAAAACGCGCCGCCCTGCGGCAAGCCCTGGCCGGATTCGACCCGGAACGGCTTGCCCGCTTCACACCCCGGGACATTGACCGGCTGCTGACCGACCCCAGCATCGTGCGTAACCGCGCCAAGCTGGAGGCGGTGGTGAACAATGCCCGCGCCTTTCTCGACCTGCGGGAAAAGGAAGGCGATTTCCCGGCGTTCGTCTGGTCCTTCGTCGGTGGCCGACCGCGCCAGCATCACTTCACCACGCTGGCGGCCCTGCCCACGCAAAGTGCGGAATCCAGGGCCATGGCGCGGGCCCTTGCCGCCCGGGGTTTCCGCTTCTGCGGCCCCATCATCTGCTACGCCTACATGCAGGCGGTGGGGATGGTGAACGACCATCTCGTCACCTGCCCCCGCCATGGGGAAATCGCGGCCTTGAGCATTCAATAAAACCGTCATCGCCGCTTCACTTCCCTGTCACCCGCCGGCCTTAGCCTTCCTCCCGTCATTTTGGTGAGGACGAGGTTTCCCCATGCTGATCGAGTCGGCGGTTCCCAAACAGGAGTGCAAACCCTACCGTTTCACCGTTTCCCTCGCCCGGTCACCGGAGGAGGTGCGGGAAGCGCAGCGTCTGCGCTACAAGGTGTTCGCCGGGGAGATGGGCGCACGCCTGCCCCATGCCACGGCCGGCCTGGACCAGGATTTGTTCGATCCCTTCTGCCATCACCTCCTGGTGCGTGACAACCAGACCCTGGAGGTGGTGGGAACCTATCGGCTCCTCACGCCCCAGGGGGCACGGGATGCGGGCTGCTTCTATTCCCAGACCGAGTTCGACCTCACGCGGCTTGCCCATCTTTTCGAGCGGATGGTAGAAGTGGGACGCGCCGCGGTGCATCCCGACTACCGCAACGGCGCGGTGATCACCCTGTTGTGGGCGGGGCTCGCCCGCTTCATCGAAGAGCACGGTTTTGACTATCTGATCGGCTGCGCCAGCATCAGCATGGCAGACGGCGGCCATGCCGCGGCGAGCATCTTCCGCCGCATCGGCATGGAACACATGAGCCCCATCGAATGGCGCGTCTTCCCCCGCCACCGTCTGCCCCTGGAATCCCTGGACAACACCCTCAACGTCCCCCTGCCCCCCCTCATCAAGGGCTACATGCGGTTGGGCTGCTACGTGTGTGGGGAACCGGCGTGGGACCCCGATTTCAACACCGCCGATCTCATGCTGATTCTGCCGCGGGCGCTGATGAATCCCCGTTATCTGCGCCACTTCCTGCCCGATTGACCCACGCGTTGCGTCCCACCCGTGGGCGGCGGTAGCATCGCCTGCCATGGACGAGTTCGCTTTTTGCCCGCGGGTCGCGGCTCTTCCGGTTTCTTTCGGCAGGGCGGTGTGAAAGCCCGGGCCCTGCGTATTGCCCGGGTGGTGTGGCGTCTGCCCGCCGTGCTCTTTCACCTGCTGTGGGGGGTGGTGCTGGCGGCGCTGGTCTTTCCCTGGGTGGGCGCGGCCCGGCGTGGCGCCATCATCGAGGGATGGGCAGCAGGATTACTCAAGCGTCTCCGGGTGCGGCTCACGGTGAAGGGGAGCCTGCCAGGGCACGGGGGCGTGGTTTTCGTCGCCAACCACATCTCCTGGCTCGATGTCTGGCTTTTGGACAGCCAGCGGGCCTGCCGCTTCGTGGCCAAGGCAGAGGTCGCCCACTGGCCCCTCATCGGCTGGCTGGCGCGGCGGGCGGGCACCCTTTTCATCGCGCGGGAGCGTCGCCACCACACGGCCCTCCTCAACCGGGAGATCATCCTGGCCCTCGCCGACGGCGCCTGCGTCGCCCTTTTCCCCGAGGGCACCACCAGCGACGGACGCCGGCTGCGCCGCTTTTTCACCTCGCTGCTGCAGCCGGCGGCAGACACCGGCGTCCCCCTCATCCCGGTGGCGATCCGCTACCTCGATGCCGAAGGCCGCCCCGATCCCACGCCCGCCTATATCGATCAGATGACGCTGATGGAATCCCTGCTGCGCATTCTCACCGCGCCGGAAATCCGCGCCGAGATCATTTTCCTGCCCGCCATCGAGACCCGCGGCCGCAGCCGGCGGGAGATCGCCCGTGCCGCGGAGGCGGCTATCGCAGCGGCCTTGTCCCTGCCAATCCCTGACATGACACCTGAAAAAGGGCGCGATCCTCAAGCCGCATAGCGGACAGCGCCCCACCCCACAGGCAGCCGGTATCCAGGGCGCAGTAGTCGCTGTTGACATCCAGGCCGTGCGCCGACCAGTGGCCGAAAACGATGGGCGCGCCACGACTTTGCCGCTCCGGCACTTCATACCAGGGCAGGAAGCCCGCCGGTGGCTGCGACGGCGGGCCCTTGTGGGCGAATTCCATCACGCCTTCCCGTGTGCAGAAGCGCAGCCGGGTCATCGCATTGGTGATCACCCGCAGTCGCGCGATTCCCGTGAGATCATCGCGCCACTGCCGGGGCTCATTGCCATACATGTGGGCGAGGAAATGCCGGTAGTGGGGGCTGCGCAGCTCCGCCTCCACTTCGTGGGCAAGCTCTACCGCACGCAACACTGTCCACTGGGGCAGAAGCCCCGCGTGCACCATGAGCCAGCCGTGCTCGAAATGGATGAGGGGACGCTCACGCAACCATTGCAGGAGCTCGGCACGATCCGGCGCGGTGAGGACATCACCCAGGGTATCCTTGTGGTGCAGCGGCACGAAGCCCTCTGCCACGGCGAGCAGGTGCAGATCATGATTGCCCAGCACCGCCACCACGCGATCCCCGAGCGACTTCGCCCAGCGCAGCACCTCCAGCGACTGCGGCCCCCGGTTGACCAGGTCCCCCACCAGCCAAAGCCGGTCGTGGCGGGGATCGAAGGCGATCTTTTGCAAAAGCTGCGTGAGGGCGACGAAGCAACCCTGGATGTCGCCGATGACGTAGGTGGCCATGGCCATCCATTCTAACCTGCGAAATAAAGAAGCCCGCATGATACAATCGCGGCTTTCCCATCCTGCTGCCGATGATGCCTTCGATGCATGCCCTCAACGCGCCGCAGCGGGAGGCGGTGAAGTATCTCGACGGACCCCTGCTCGTCCTGGCCGGCGCGGGAAGTGGCAAGACGCGGGTCATCACCCATAAAATCGCCTATCTCATCGACCACTGCGGCTATGAACCCTCCACTGTCGCCGCAATCACCTTCACCAACAAGGCGGCGCGGGAAATGCAGGATCGGGTGGGGGCACTCCTCGGCGGGCGCAGCAGTCGTGGACTCACCGTCACCACCTTCCATTCCCTGGGACTCACCATCCTCCGCCAGGAGTCATCACGCATCGGCTACAAGCCACGCTTTTCCATCCTCGATGCCGCCGACAGCCTGCATGTGCTGGGGGAGGTGCTGACCACCGCCGACAAGGCGATGCTGAGGACGATCCAGCAACGCATTTCCCGCTGGAAGAATGCCCTCGTGAGCCCGCAGGCGGCCGCAAGCACCGGCGATGAGGCCGATGCGTTGGCGGCGCAAGTCTATGCGGCCTATCAGGAGCGGCTGCGCGCCTATCAGGCGGTGGATTTCGACGATCTCATCCGGCTGCCGGTGGAATTGCTGGAGGCGGACGCCGAGGCGCGGGAGAAATGGCAAAACCGCCTGCGCTATCTGCTGGTGGATGAATACCAGGACACCAACCTCTGCCAGTACCGTCTGCTCAAGCTGCTCACGGGAGCCCGCGCCGCCTTCACCGCGGTGGGCGACGACGACCAGGCCATCTACGCCTGGCGGGGCGCCAACGTGGAGAATCTGCGCCTGCTGCAGGTGGACTTTCCGCGCCTGAAGGTGATCAAGCTGGAGCAGAATTACCGCTCCATGATCCGCATCCTGCGCGCCGCCAACACCCTGATCGCCCACAACGACAAGCTTTTCGAGAAAAGACTATGGAGCGAGCTGGGGCTGGGTGAGCCCATCCAGGTCTTCGCCGCACGGGACGAGGAGGCGGAGGCGGAAAGTGTCATCATGCGCATCGAGGCCCATCGCCTGCAGCACCGCACCCGCTTCAGCGACTATGCCATCCTCTACCGCGGCAACCATCAGGCGCGGCCCTTCGAGGAGGCGCTGCGGGCGCGGGGCATTCCCTACCGGGTGTCCGGCGGGCAGTCCTTCTTCGACCGCACGGAGATCAAGGACATCACCGCCTGGCTGCGCCTCATCCACAATAGCGACGATGATCCCGCCTTCATCCGCGCCATCACCACCCCCCGCCGTGGGGTGGGGCCGCAGACCCTGGAAAAACTCTCGGATTACGCCGGGCGACGGCACCTGAGTCTGTTCGCCGCGGTGTTCGAGGCGGGCGTCGAAGCCCTGCTAAGCCCCCGCCAACTCGAACCCCTGCGCACCTTCTGCCACTTCATCAACGACCTGGAATACCGGGCCGTCCGTGAGCCCGCCGGGCAGGTGCTCGACACGCTGCTCGCCGCCATCGACTACCAGGCCTATCTGCGGGACACGGAAGAGCCCCGCGTGGCGGAAAACCGCTGGCGCAACGTGCAGGACTTCATCGGTTGGCTGACGCGCAAGGGGGAGGAGGAGGGAAAGACGCTCACCGAACTCGCCCATACTGTCGCCCTCATGAGCATGCTCGATGACCGCGAGGAGGAGGCGGACGCGGTGCGCCTGTCCACCCTGCATGCGGCCAAGGGGCTGGAGTTTCCCCATGTCTTCATCGTCGGCGTGGAGGAAGGCATCCTCCCCCACCGGGAAAGCGTGGAAAACGGGCAGGTGGAGGAGGAACGGCGGCTCCTTTACGTGGGCATCACCCGCGCCCGGCAGACCCTCACCCTGAGCCATTGCCTGACGCGGCGACGGGGGCGTGAGCGGGAGGCCTGCGAACCCTCCCGGTTTATTGCGGAACTGCCCGGGGACGATCTGAGAATCAGCGGCCGCGCAACCGACCCCGTCCGGTCCAGGGAGGAGGGGACGGCGCACCTTGCCCAGCTCAAGGCCATGCTGGGCAGGCGCTGTTGAAGCGAAAAGCGCGGCTTCCCCGCGCTTTTCCACCGTGATCCGGTCAGACCGGTTGGGGTTTCATTCCTTCGGCTTGAAATTCGCTCCGGCGGCGTTGGCCATGTAGGCCACAACACGCGCCATTTCGATGTCGGAAATGTCGGGATCACCCCCGCGCGGCGGCATGCTGCGGATGCCTTCGATGGCATGTTGGAGCAGGGTGTCGTAACCCTGGGCGATGCGCGGCGCCCAGTCGGCCTTGTTGCCGAATTTCGGCGCACCCAGCGCGCCGGCCTGATGGCAGCTTGTGCACACGGCCTGATAGACCTGCTCGCCCGTCCGCTCCACCCGCGGCGCGTTGGGGTCCACGGATTTCACTTCCGCCACCGGTTTGATCCGCTGCCGCACCGCCGCATCCGCCATTTCCGGGCTGTCCTTGTCGATATGCCCCGCCTGGATGGACAACACCAGTTGCACGATGAGAACGATGGCGATGACGGGCGCAGCGAAACCGCCGATCAGGGCGACGATGACCTGCCGGGCCGTGGTCTTGGGAATGCCTGTGCTTTGTTCGCTCATGATGGATGGGCCTTGCTCCGGTTACCGAAACGTTTGACGTAAAGCCGGGAATTATACGGGATCGGCCCTGCCCGGCCAAGCCACGGCTGCATGGGGCGGGCAAACACGCTATAATAGCGGCCGTGCGCCCGTAGCTCAGTTGGATAGAGTACAGCCCTCCGAAGGCTGGGGTCGGACGTTCGAGTCGTCTCGGGCGCGCCAGCTTCCTACCATGGTCTGAATCCCGCCCGCGGCATTCGTGCGCGGCAATCCCGCCACCTTCGCCAAGAGATCCCTCGGACAACGCGCCACCGCCTTCAACCATGACCCCACGTACCCTCGTCCAACGCCTTCCCGCCCAGCCCGTGGTGGAAGGCGCCGGCGTGCGCGTTCTGCGCACCATCGGCACGCCCGCCCTGCGCCATCTCGATCCTTTTCTCCTCCTCGATCACTTTGGCAGCGATGACCCGCAGGATTACCTGGCCGGCTTCCCGGAGCATCCCCATCGGGGTTTCGTCACTTTCACCCACATGTTGGACGGGCGCATGCTGCACCGCGACAGCCTGGGCAACGCCGGCGAGGTGCGGGCGGGGGGCGCACAGTGGATGAAGGCGGCAAGGGGAGTCATCCATGCCGAAATGCCCCAGGGCGAGGGGCTTCTGCGGGGCTTCCAGCTGTGGATCAATCTGCCGGCAGCGGAAAAGATGAGCGCGCCGGCCTATCAGGAATTCCCACCGCAGGCGATCCCCGAGATCAGGGGCAAGAACGTGACGGTGCGCCTCTTCATGGGCCAGTACCAGGGCCACACCGGCCCCATCGTCGATGAACTCACGGCGGTGAATTACCTGGATGTGCGCCTTGAGCGCGGCCGCTTCATCCACCCCCTGCCGGCGACGCATACGGCCTTCATCTATGGCTACGAGGGGTCGTTGCGTGTGGCGGGGAGTCTTCTGCCGCCCCACACCCTTGCCGTGTTGTCGCCGGGAGAGGAGGTGCAGGTGGAGGCGGAGGCCGCCCGTTTCATTCTCGTCGCCGGCCGACCCATCGGCGAGCCGGTGGTGCAATACGGGCCCTTCGTCATGACGAGCCGCGAGGAGATCGAACAGGCACTGCGGGACTTTCGCGCCGGCACCCTGGTGCGCGGCGGGACACAGTAGGCGCCGGTATCACAGCACGTAGCGGGCGAGGTCCTCGCTTTCGGCGAGGTCCTTCAACCGTGCGTCCACATAGGCGGCATCGATCACCACTTTGCTGCCGGCTTTACGGTCGGCGCTGAAGGAGATCTCCTCCAGCAGCCGTTCCATGACGGTGTGCAATCGCCGGGCCCCGATGTTCTCGGTGCGTTCGTTCACCTCGAAGGCGATCTCCGCCAGCCGCCGGATGCCATCGGCGGTGAATTCCAGCTCGACCCCCTCGGTGGCCAGCAGGGCCTGATACTGCTTGGTGAGGCAGGCATCGGTGCCAGTGAGAATCTGCTCGAAATCGTTCACGGAAAGGGAGGTGAGCTCCACCCGGATCGGCAGGCGCCCCTGCAATTCGGGAATGAGGTCGGAGGGCTTGGCCAGGTGGAAGGCGCCGGAGCCGATGAAGAGGATGTGATCGGTGCGCACCATGCCGTATTTGGTGGACACCGTGGTGCCCTCGATCAGGGGCAGCAGGTCCCGCTGCACGCCCTGGCGGGAGACATCCGCGCCTTGCACCTCGGAACGGCTGGCGATCTTGTCCATCTCGTCGATGAAGACGATGCCGTTCTGTTCCACCGCGGTCAGTGCCTGCTGGCGGATCTCCTCCTCATTGATGAGTTTCAGCGCCTCCTCCTCGGTCAGCCGGCGCAGGGCATCGCGTACCCGCATCTTCTTCACCTTGCGGCGCAGGCCGCCCAGGTTCTGGAACAGGCCCTGAAGTTGGCTGGTGAGTTCCTCCATGCCCGGCGGCGCGAAGATTTCCATCTGCGGCAGCGGCGCGGTCACCTCGACCTCGATCTCGCGGTCATCGAGCCGTCCCTCGCGCAGCATCTTGCGGAATTTCTGGCGGGTGGCGGACGCCTCCTCGCCAGGCTCCGCCTCGAAACCGAAGCGGCCGCCCCGTGGCGAAGGCAGCAGGGCATCGAGGATGCGCTCTTCGGCCATTTCCTCGGCGCGGAACTGCACCTTGCGCATCTCCTCCTCCCGCACCTGTTTGACGGCGATGTCCACCAGGTCGCGGATGATGGTATCCACGTCCCGCCCCACGTAACCCACCTCGGTGAACTTGGTGGCCTCCACCTTGATGAAGGGCGCATTGGCCAGACGGGCGAGACGCCGGGCGATTTCCGTCTTGCCCACCCCGGTGGGGCCGATCATCAGGATGTTCTTCGGCGTGATTTCCTGCCGCAACGGTTCCGGCACCTGCATGCGCCGCCAGCGGTTGCGCAGGGCGATGGCCACCGCCCGCTTGGCGGCCTGCTGGCCGACGATGTGTTTGTCAAGTTCGTGAACGATTTCCTGGGGTGTCATCTGCATGGCGGTCACCGCGCCCTTCTCAGCCGAGGGTTTCGATCACGTGATTCTGGTTGGTGTAGATGCACAGATCGGCGGCGATGGTGAGGGCCTTGCGCACGATCTCCTCCGGGGAGAGCTCGGTGTGATCCAAAAGCGCCCGCGCCGCCGCTTGGGCATAGGGGCCGCCGCTGCCGATCGCCACCAGGCCCTGTTCCGGCTCCAGCACGTCGCCATTGCCGGTGAGGATGAGGGAGGTGTCGCGGTCGGCCACCGCCAGCATGGCTTCCAGACGCCGCAGGATGCGGTCGGTGCGCCAGTCCTTGGCCAGCTCCACCGCCGAACGCAGCAGATGGCCCTGGTGTTTTTCCAGCTTCGCTTCGAAGCGCTCGAAAAGGGTGAAGGCGTCCGCGGTGCCGCCGGCGAAACCGGCCAGGATGCGGTCGTGGTAGAGGCGACGCACTTTGCGCGCCGAGGCCTTCACCACCACGTTGCCCAGGGTGACCTGACCGTCGCCGCCCATGGCCACCCGGTTGCCGCGACGGACGGAAAGAATCGTCGTGCCGTGAAACTGTTCCATTGCGCTGCCCCTCGTGCAGAAGTCCCACACCCGCGTCGGCGATCTGAAATCATCTCGCCTTGCGGCGCGCCAGCGTCGCGTAGTCGCGCACGCCCATCACTTCCAGCAGCGCGTGCACCATTTCGTTCTGGCCGGCCAGCGTCACCTTCTTGCCAGCCTGATGCAGCTTGATCAGGGTGCCGATCATGGAACCGACGGTCATGAAATCGATGCGCAAAAGGCCGCTCAGATCGACGGACACCTCGTTTCTGCCTTCCGCCCAGCGTTCGAGCTCCTTGAGCCGGTGCTCACTGCCGGCATCCAGCACCCCTTCCAGGGGGAACACCTCACCAGCCGATGCCAGCGCGGAACTGCCTTGGCTTCCTTCCACGGATGCTTCCGCAACCGCAGGCATGGGCTCCCAGGAGGGGGGTGAGACTTCGAAGGTCACCGCATAATCCACCGCTGCGTCCTCGAACTCCTGGGCGCGGTTCTGGAATTCGTAGAGCTCAAACAACAAGCGCCAGAAGGCGGGCTCCCGGCGTCCCGCGCCCTCGGTGAGCGCCTTCACCAGGGCGGTGAACTCGGCGCCCCCCACCAGTGTGAGCCGCCTGCCCGCCTTGCGGATCATCAGGAGCACCTCCGCGAGCAGCGCGGCACGGGAGGCATCGATGGCCTGCACCTGAGTGACGTCCAGGCGCAGCGGCGCTTCCCCTTCCGCCAGCTTGAGCAGCCGTTGCAGGCTGTCCTCCGCGTTGGCCTCGACACGACCCTTGAGGGTCACCGTCGGACCACCCATGGCCGGCCGGGCTGCCGTGGTGGGCGTGCGGGCGGCGATCCGCTGGGGTTCCCACACCGGCGCCGAACGCTCGAAACGGACGACGAACTCCATGGACAGCTCGTCGAACTGCTGCTTCATGCCCTGGACCTGGTAGAGGTCGAAGAGCAGAAGCCAGGGCTGGAGATCGCGGGAAGCGGCGTTTTCCCGGAGGAAGGTTTCCAGGGCAGCGATGGCCTCGCTCACCCGGTCATTGGCGTAGAGCACCGCGGCCTCCTCCACCGCAGAATAGGATTCGGCCGTGGGCGTGGAGGCAAGGAGCAGATCATCCCAGTCCGCTTCCTCTGCCTGCGCGGCGGGGGCCGCCGCCGGCGGCTGGGGGGACGGGGCGGGCTGTGCCCCCGATGGCACCACGGGACGCGGCGGCGTGATCGTGGACGGCTCGTCCTGCCGTTTGCCCCTGCGAAAAAAGGAAAAGACCACGCTACCCTACCGTTGGCAAATCAAGACTGACGGGAATCCGTCGCCGGTGTCGGCCATTTCACCCGGGGTGGGCCGCGCACACACCGCGGCCGCAGGAAGTCCAGCCCAGTCGGAGGAGATCCCGCGACGGGCAGGTCCGCCTCATCCGTCGTCCAAGACCCTCTGACGGAAAAATGCGACCACCCCGCCGGCATTTCAGAGCGTCCCATCATACGGCGAAAGCGGGAAGCCCGGCAACATGGGAGCAACGCCCGCCAACCACCGGAGGGCGTGCAGCAGGCGTAAAAAAAAGCGGCCGCAGCCGCTTTTTTTCGCCCATGGATGCACTCACTTGCGGGCGTATTTCTGCCGGAATTTCTCCACCCGGCCGGCGGTATCGACGATTTTCTGTTTGCCGGTGTAGAAGGGATGACACTGGGAACAGACCTCGATGTGCAGGTTCTTGCCCAGCGTGGAGCCGGTCTTGAAGGAATTGCCGCAGCTGCAGGTCACCGTGATCTCAGCGTAGGCGGGATGGATGTCGGGTTTCATCGCCAGTCCTTGCAATTTGGTAAGCCTCCCCAGCCGCCGGGGTGGGGAAAGGTGCAAATTATGAACCAAGAGCCCCTTTGGTGCAAGGCACCCTGTGCGGCGCGCCGCGCGCACCCGGCCCGATGGGGGCAGGACCCCGGCGCGGCCCGCCGGGAAAGAATTGAAGCGGCCGCGCCCGGGCAAGGAGGGGATCAATGCACCCTGTAACTGGCGGGGCACGTCATTATGCCCGCTTCCCCGCCGCCATGAGCAGGGCGCCCCAGGGCAAGCGATGCGGCAGCAGGACTTCCAGGACCCGGGCAAGCGGACCACCATCGGGCAGGAAGACGGCGCTCATCAGACTGAGATTCCAACCCGGCAGCCCGGCGAAGAAACGGCGCACTTCGCAGGCCGTGTGCCAGGTTGCGCCGCAATAGGCGCCGCGGCCGACTTTCTGAGAATAGAGAAGGCTTTTCCGGTTCAGCCAGCCGATGGCGAAGGAGCGTTTCGTCACGCGCAGGATTTCGGCCACCGCCTGCCGCTCATCCCGGACAAAGCACAGGGCGGCGATGGAGACCACATGGTCGAAACTGGCGTCGGCAAAGGGCAGCCGTTGGATATCGCCTTCCACCCAGCGTATGCCCGCCTGCGAGTGCGCGCGGGCATACGCCAGCCATTCCGCATTCCGATCCAGGCCGGTGACGGTAAACCCCTCCGCTGCAAAACGCCGCGTGAACCAGCCCGTGCCACAACCCACGTCGAGCAGCGTCTCGCCGGCGCCGCCAGCGAGCGCATATCGCGCCAGGCGGAACTCCGTCTCCCCGATCCAGCGGCCGCGGGAGGTGTCATACCAGGCGTCGTAGGCTTCGGGGGTCATTCACAAAGGGGGAACGTGCTCAGGCCGAAGCGGCTTTCACGCTGCCGGCCCTTCCCCCTTGGCCGGGTTGAGCCGGGGATGGGTCTCCTCGCTGAACACCTGCACGATCAGCCCGGAGACGAACATGGCGGCGGCGACGAACCAGAAGGTTGCCGTCAGGGTTCCGCTGCGGTGGGCGACCCAGGCCAGAAGGAGGGCGCCGATCCCATAGCCGAGGTCCCGCCAGAAACGATAAATACCGATGGCCGAACCCCGCCAGTTGGGGTGGGCGATGTCGGCCACCGCGGCCGAGAGATTGGGATAGAGCAGCGCCATGCCAAAGCCGGTGAGGGCAGCCGAAGCGAGCCAGAGGGCAAGCCGATCGTCCAGCAGCATCATGGCCACGCCGGCAGCGCACAGCCACATGCCCCAGACGATGGGGATTTGCCGGCCGATGCGGTCCGACAGCCTGCCGGTGAAGAACTGGGCGCCGCCCCAGACGAAGCCATAGACGCCCACCACCCAGCCAATCTGCGCCAGACTCAGGCCCCGCTGATAGAGATAGACCGGATACACCACCCAGATCAATGCATCGACGAACTTTTCCACCAGCCCGGCTTGACTCAAGGCCGCCATGCGCCTGTCACGCCAGCTCATCAAGGTGAACACTTCCGACGTCGTCGGCGTCTCCGAAATGTTGCGCGGATAGCGGGGGCACGGCCCGCCTGCCCTGCCTTGGGCATGGCGCGCGCTCTCGGCCTTTGCCCAAGGCAGGGTTTCCCTCACCCACAGCGCAGTGAGGACCAGGGCGACGTTGATGACCACCACACCAAAGACGAACAATCCATTGCGTGGTCCCCACGAGGCGGCGAGATAACCGGTCAGGATGCCGGCGACAGCCACCCCCACATAGCCGCCGAACTCGTTGAGTCCCACCGCCAGTCCCCGCTGGTCCGCCCGCGCCAGGTCGAGCTTGGCGGTCTGGGTCATGGACCAGGTAAAGCCCTGGTTGATGCCCAGCAGCACAGTCGCGGCAACGATCCAGTTCCAGGAGGGGGCATAAAGGATCATGAAGGGGATGGGAATGGCCGAAGCCCAACCCAGCAGCAAGACCGTCTTGCGCCCCATGCGCTCGGAAAGCCGGCCGGCGACGAAATTGAGCACCCCTTTGACGAAGCCGAAGGCGACGACGAAAGCCATCAGGAGGCCGAAGGAGCCCTTGGGCACCCCGAACTCGGATTCGGCCAGGGCCGGCACCACGGTGCGCATCATGCCCAAAGTCAGCCCCACCAGAAAGACCTGGAACACCTGGTGCAGAAACTGCGCCAGATTGTCGCGGATGCCATGCAGGTATTGCTGCTCGCCGGGAGTGAAAGTGGTGCTCACGGGGGTTTCCCCTGCTGGAAGATATTGTCCGGGAGGACGCCGAGGAGACGGCGTTTCAAAGGGGGAACGTTTCCCCCGCGCCCTCCACGCACGCGGTGGTCAAAGGATTCTGGTCAGGCCCCGATATTCGCCGCCACCATCCTGTCCATTTCCGCCGGCCGCGGCGGAATGTTGCCGGTGATGAAGCGGATGAACTCCTCCCGGTCAGTGATGGCAAGCGCGGGGTTGAAGCGCTTTTCGAAACCGCGGATTCAAGTTTGAAGTGCAATTTTGATTAACGGGTAGGTGGGTCAGAATGTGCGAGCATTTTGCCCCATCA
>JAIMAL010000031.1 GCA_023511995.1 Burkholderiales bacterium | reverse complement strand
AGCAACGCAGATGCGATTCGACTCACCAAAGCGCCAATCGAAGGCACAGGCCGGCCTAATGACAAATCTGGGTTAAAGAGAGGGCAGGCGCAGGGGCAGGGTGGCGAAATCGGGCGCCTGGGGAAAGAAGGGAATGACCCCCAGCAGGGGCGCGGGGATGCGCTGCTTGAGGGTGGCGAGGTTCTCGGGAAAAGCCGCCATCTCCCGGTCGATCCGGTTGGCCACCCAGCCGGCGAGCACAAGGCCGCGCCGGGCGATGGCCTCTACGGTGAGGAGCGCATGGTTGAGGCAGCCCAGCCGCATGCCCACCACCAGCACCACCGGCAGTTCAAGGCGCAAGGCGAGATCGGCGAGGGTCGTTTCCTCATCCAGCGGCACGAGGAAGCCCCCCGCGCCTTCCACCACCACCACATCGGCCAGGGCCGCCAGTTGCCGGAAACAGCGGGCCATGTGGGCAAGGTCCAACTTGACGCCTGCGTGGCGGGCGGCGATGTGGGGCGCGATGGGTTCGGCCAAGGCGTAGGGGTTGACCCAATCCCGGGGCGCCGCCACATTGCCGGCCTCAATCAGGGTTTCCACGTCCCCAAAGCGCAAGCCCCCCGGGGCCGGCTCACCGCCCGCCGCCACCGGCTTCATGCCCACCGCGCGCCAACCCTGGCGGACGCTGGCTGCCAGCAGGGCCGCCGCCACCAGGGTCTTGCCCACCCCGGTATCCGTGCCAGTGACAAACCACGCCGCCTTCACCGCAACCCCGCCCGTCGTTGGGCGATCTTCAGCTCGATCACCTGACGGCCGTCCTCCCGGCGCTTGGGTTCGCCCACCCAGGCATGGCCATAGACCACCTCAAAGGTCGCCGGCAGGCGCCCATCGCGGCGCAGGGCCTCGTAGGCGGCCACCATCGCCTGCCAGCGTTTTCTGCCCATGAGGCCATGGTTACGGCCGACGGTCACGTTGTGGGCGCCCAAGGCCTTGAGCTCCATCAGAAGTTCCCGCAGGTCTTCCGCGCTGCGGGTGACGATTTCCATGTCCATCACCGGGCCGGCGAAGCCGGCGTAGACGAGCATGTCCCCCAGATCGTGCATGTCCAGGAAGCGGTTGACATGCGTGTAACCATCGATGCCCGCAAACGCCTGGCGCAGCTCCTTCAGGGTGTCGGGGCCAAAGGTGCTGAACATGAAAAGGCCGCCGGGAGCCAGCACCCGGTACACTTCCCGGAAGACTCCCTGCGGCGCGTTGCACCATTGCAGGGTCAGGTTGGACCAGACGAGATCGACGCTGGAGGGCGCCAGCGGCAACCGTTCCAGATCGCCACACACATAATCCACGCGGGTGCCCACTTTGGGCAGGCGCATCCACCAGGGACGCGCCGCCCGGGCGGTGTGCAGCATGGCCCAGGCAAGATCGAGGGCGACGAGCTCGGCCCGCGGGTAGCGCCGCGCCAGAAGCCGCGTGCCGAAACCGGTTCCCGCCCCGGCATCGAGGATGCGGCGGGGGGCAAGCCTGACGTAATCGAGGCGCTCGAACATGCGCTGGGCCACCTCCCGCTGCAGCACCGCCGCCTGGTCATAGGTGGCCGCGGCACGCTCAAAGGAGCGGCGGAGAAGCCGCTTGTCCACCTGCATTGGGGACTCCTCATTCACCGAGGAACGCCTCCATGGTGAGCTGTACCCCTTGCCCATGGGAAAGGAAAGGCGCATGGGCCGCGCCCGGGATGGCCCGCCACCGCCCCTGGGGCAGTCGCCCGGCAAGCCACCGGCCCGCCGCCGGGAGGGTCAGGGTATCCCGTTCCCCGTGGATGACCAGGGTGGGGGAAACGAGCCCCGCCACTTCCCCCCGCAGGTCCGTTTCGCGCAGGATGGCAAGCCCACCCTTTAAGGCGGCGAGCTGCGGTGCCCCCCGCGCGAAGAGGCGGCGGGAAAGGCTTTTGATCACCTGCCGCGCCTCCTCCCCGCCCCGCGCCTGCAGGGCAAGGAAACGGCGTAAGGTGGCGTGATAATCCCGCGTAAGTTCCGCCGCGAAGGCTTCCAGCGTCGCCGGATCCACACCATGCTCCCAGTCGCTGCCCTTGACGAAACGGGGCGTGGCGGAGATGAGCACCAGACGATCCACCCGCTGTGGATAACGAAGGGCATAGCGCAGGGCGACCTGCGCCCCCAGCGACCAGCCACACAGGTGCACCCGGGGCGGCAGGCTCTGCGCGCAGGCGGAGACCAGCCCCTCCAAGGTGTAGGGTTCCACCAGGGGGCTTGCGCCATGGCCCGGCAAGTCCACGAGGTGCACGCGGAAGCGGCGGGCAAGGGGTGCGGCGAAGTCACTCCAGATGGCGCCATTGAGCCCCCAGCCGTGAATTAAGACGAGATCGGGGCCCTCGCCCCATTGCTCCATAGCCAGCACGGAAAACCTCCTCGCCACCGGGAGCGTGGGAATCGACCCTCACAGCTTCTTCTCCGCCTCATGCAAAGCCTCGCACAACAGGCGCACGTCCTCGTGGCTGTGGGCCGCGGAAAGGGAGATGCGCAGCCGCGCCTGGCCCTTGGGCACGGTGGGGGGACGGATGGCGGGCACGAGGATGCCCTCCCGGCGCAGGGTCTCGGCGAGCCAGACGGTCTCCCGGTTGTCACCGACGAGGAGGGGCTGGATGGGCGTACTGGAGGGCCGCAGTTTCCAGCGCTCGGTCCTGAGGCCGTTTTTTAGCTCGTGAATCAGGCTTTGGAGCTTGCCCCGGCGCCAGCCCTCCTCGCGGAAGAGATGCAGGCTCGCCATCAAGGCACAGGCCAAAAGGGGCGGCAGCGCCGTGGTGTAGATGTAGGTGCGTGCCCGCTGGAGCAGCGTCTGCACCACGCTTTCCTCGGCAGCGACGAAGGCACCGAACACACCCGCTGCCTTACCCAGGGTGGCCATGTAGATGATGCGCGGCGAAGAAAGCTGGAAATGCTCCAGCACCCCCCTGCCCTGCGCCCCCAGCACACCAAAACCGTGGGCATCATCCAGCATGAGCCAGGCATCATGGCGTTCGCACAGGTCGAGCAGCTCGGGGACCGGAGCAATGTCGCCATCCATGCTGAACACCGCATCCGTCACCACCAGCTTGCGTCGGCCCCGCACGGCGGCGAGGGTGCGTTCCAACTGGGCGAGGTCCAGGTGGCTGAAGCGCAGGAAGCGGGCACGGGACAATAGCGAGGCATCGTTGAGGGAAGCGTGATTGAGCTTGTCGGCGATGACCACGTCATCCCGCCCCAGAAGGGCGGTGAGCACGCCCAGATTGGCCATGTAGCCGGTGGAAAAGAGCAGAGCCCGGGGCAGACCGACGAAGGCGGCGAGTTCCTGCTCCAGCCGGTGGTGGGCTTGCGAATGGCCCACGATGAGATGGGAAGCGCCCGCCCCTACGCCATATTGCGCCGCCCCCCGGCAGGCGGCATCGATGAGGGCGGGATGGGAGGCAAGCCCCAGATAATCGTTGCTGCCGAAGGCGAGGTACTCCCGCCCATCGACCCGCACCCGCACCCCCTGCGCGCTTTCCAGGATGCGGCGCTCCCGCAGAAGCCCCTCCGCCTCAAGTTCCCGCAGCGCATCGGTGAGGGCGGAAAAGACCATCGCCGGAACCTGCCTCTGACGAAAGCCCTGGAACGTCGGCCTAGGCCTGCGCCAGGGGACGCATGCCCAGCTTGGCGAGGAGCGCCCGGTCCCGCTCCACCTCCGGGTTGCCCGTGGTGAGGAGCTTGTCGCCGTAGAAGATGGAATTCGCCCCGGCGAGGAAACACAGGGCCTGGACGGCCTCCGACATCTGCTGCCGGCCCGCAGAAAGCCGCACGTAACTTTTGGGCAGGGCAATGCGGGTCACCGCGATGGTGCGCACGAATTCCAGGGGATCGAGGGGTTCGGTGCCATAAAGAGGCGTGCCTTCCACCTGGACCAGAAGGTTGATGGGCACCGACTCCGGCTGCGGCTCGAGGTTCGCCAGTTGGGCGATGAGGCCTGCGCGTTCCCGCCGCGATTCCCCCATGCCGACGATGCCGCCGGAACACACCTTCAGTCCCGCTCGCCGCACCCGCTCCAGGGTGTCGAGCCGATCCTGGTAGTCGCGGGTGCTGATGATGCGGCCATAGAATTCCGGCGCGGTGTCGAGGTTGTGGTTGTAGTAGTCGAGCCCCGCCTCCCGAAGTTTTTCCGCCTGTCCCTCACGCAGCATGCCGGCGGTCAGACACGTCTCCAGACCCAGCGCCTTCACCTCCCGCACCATTTCCAGCACCGGCTCGAGGTCCCGGTCCTTGGGGCCGCGCCAGGCCGCCCCCATGCAGAAGCGGGTGGCGCCGTTGGCCTTGGCTGCGCGCGCCGCGGCGAGCACCGCCTCGAGGTCGAGCAGGGGCTCATTGACCACCGCCGTGGCATGGCGCACGGACTGGGGACAATAGGCGCAGTCCTCGGGACAGCCCCCGGTCTTGATGGAAAGCAGCGTGGAAAGCTGCACCACGTTGGGGTCGAAATGGGCCCGGTGCACACTCTGCGCCCGATAGAGCAGATCGGCGAAAGGCAGGGCGAACAGGGCCTCCAGTTCCTCGACGGTGACGCTTTCGCGCACGGGCTCACTGATGTCATTCATTGATGGCCACCTCCACGACGATGTCACGCCATTCCTCCCGGCGTGCCTGCAGAATGTCCCAGACCGCGGGCGGGATCAGGGTCACGGCAAAAATCCCCCAGATGGTGGCAAGCCCGGCAAGCCCCCCCAACCAGCTCACGATGGGTTGACCGAAGATGACCATTGCCCCCGCCACGCCGTAGAAGCGAAACCCCGCCCGCCGGGTGTAGCGGGCCACCCGTTCGTCCGGGTGGTGGGCGTTTTGGGCATAGACGAACATCGAGGCCCCCACCCAGAGCATGAGCAAAATCGGGACGACCACGGCGACGATGGTGGCCAGGTTGAACAACTGGGCCGCGAGGCGGCATTGCTCGGCGCTGATGGCTTTTTTGATCTTCATCGCGGACTGCCTGTGGCGGAGCCCCCCGGGACGGGCCTACAATTCTCCCAATGGGCGCCGGCCAAGGGCGCCCCTGAAACGGGCGGATATTCGATGATTTCCAGACCGATGTCAAATTGGGCGCGCGCCTTCGTGAACGGTTGCACAACATTTGTGCAAAGGGAATGCGTGCTCTGTGGCGGGGCGAGCGGGGACGGGCGCCTCTGTCCAGGCTGTCGCGGCGATCTGCCCGTCAACGGGGCAAGCTGCCCCGTCTGCGCCGGCCCGGGGGAAGGACGGGTCTGCGGCGCCTGCCTGCAGGACCCGCCCCCCTATGACCGCTGCATTGCCGCCCTGCGCTATGAATTTCCCGCCGATGAGCTCATCCAGGCTCTCAAGTACCGGGGTGAGCTCATGCTGGCGCCGGTGTTGGCGGACCTCCTCGCCCGCGCCGTCGCCCATGCCCCGCGGCCGGACGTGATCCTGCCCCTGCCCCTGTCGCCCGCCCGGCTGCGGCAGCGGGGCTTCAATCAGGCGGGGGAAATTGCCCGCCCCCTGGCCCGCCGGCTGGACGTGCGCCTGGACCTGGAAACCCTGGTGCGGGTGCGGGACACGGCGCCCCAGGCACGGCTTTCCGCAGCGGAACGGAGCCGCAACGTGCGCGGTGCGTTTGCCTGCCTGAGCAGTCTCGCCGGCCTGCACGTGGCGGTGGTGGATGATGTGATGACAAGCGGCGCCACCCTGAGCGAGGCGGCGAAAGCGCTCAAGCGGGCGGGCGCGGCCGAGGTGAGCCTCTGGGTGGTGGCACGGGCGCTGCCCGGGAAATGAACGGCACCCTCGATCCCCAACGGGTGGAGGAGGCGGTCAACCGCATCTGCGAGCTGGGCTGCGCGCGGGTGCGGGAAATCCTTGCCGCCCTCGCCCGGGGTTCACCGGTGGCGGAGATGGCCGGACTCAGCGAAACGGAGCGGCAAGCGGTACGCGCGGAGCTTCAAGCCATCATGGCGGTCTACGACCGGGGGCAGTAGAGCCCAGGGAAGCCGCTCTCAGCGGGGCACTGACACCAGTTTCATGCGTGCCTCGATGCGCGCCGCCTGGCGGGCGAGAAAGCGGGAGTTGGGGTGCTTCTCGAAATAGCGGGGCCGCGGCACCATGGCGGCAAGCCGAGCCGCCTGCGCCGGGGTAAGCCGCGCCGCGGTCGTGCCGAAGTAATGGCGGGCGGCGGCCTCGGCGCCATACACCCCCTCCCCCCATTCGATCACGTTGAGGTAGATCTCCAGGATGCGGCGTTTGGTCATCATGCGCTCCAGCATCAGCGTGATCACCGCCTCCTGAGCCTTGCGCAGGTAGGAGCGGCTGCCGGAAAGGAAAAGGTTTTTCGCCAACTGCTGGGAGATGGTGGAGCCGCCCGCCACCACGCGCCCTTTCTTTTCGTTTTTCTCTAAAGCCTTTTCGATGCCCTCGAAGTCGAAACCCTCGTGCTCGGGAAACTTCGCATCCTCGGCGGCAATCAGCGCCCGCTTGAGATGGATGGAGACCTGGTCATAGGGCACCCACTTGTGTTTGAGCGCCGCATCCTCGCCCATCCGGGCCTGCAGCTCGGCAAGCCGCCGCTCCATGAAGGCCGTGGTGGCCGGGTTGTGATCCACGTACCACCACACATGGAGGAAGAACCAGAGCTGCAGCAGGGCCACCCCCGCAAGGAGGGCCAGCAGTGCACGCCACAGCCAGCGAAGGAGCAGGCGTCCCATCTACTCCTGGCGCAGGGAAGCGATGACCGGCGCCGTCTGCGGACGCACGCCGCGCCACCAGAAGAACGACTCCGCCGCCTGCTCGACGAGCATGCCCAGACCATCCGCCACCCGCGCGCCCCTTGCCTTGGCAAAGGCCATGAAGGGGGTCGTTTTCCCGTACATCATCTCGTAGGCGAGGGCATCAAGCGCAAACACCGTTTCCGGCAACGGCGGCAGCGCATCGCTCAAGCCCGCGGAGGTCGCGTTGATGACCACATCGAAAATCCGGCCGGATAGGGCATCGTAGCCGCCCCCTTCGACGGGCCCGAAGGGGGAAAACTGCCGCGCAAGCTCCACGGCCTTGTCCATGGTGCGGTTGGCGATGAAAAGTCCCGCCGGCTCCTCCCGCAAAAGGGGCAGGAGCACCCCCCGCGCCGCGCCCCCCGCGCCCAGGAGCAGCACGCGCCTGCCCCGCACGGGTTGCGCCAGATTTACCGTGATGTCCCGCACCAGACCCACGCCATCGGTGTTGTCCCCCAGCACCCGACCGTCATCGAACTTGAGGGTGTTGACGGCTTGCGCGAGCCGCGCCCGTTCCGTGTGTTCCGTCGCGTAGTGGAAGGCCTCCACCTTGAAGGGCACGGTGACGTTCGCCCCCTTGCCCCCCTCCGCGCGGAAGGCCTCCACCGCGGCGACGAAACCATCGAGGGGCGCAAGGCGCGCCTCATAGACGATGTCCTGCCCCGTCTGCCGGGCGAAAGCGGCGTGGATGACAGGCGACTTGCTATGGGCAATGGGGTTACCGAAAACGGCGTAACGGTCGGGCATGGTCCGGTTGGCGCAATGACGAGGGCCGCATTCTAGCCGGGCGCCCGCCCTTTGTGGGCCTTAGCTCTGCACCCAGGGCAGCCCGGCCTTTTTCCAACCGTTGACGGTGCGCTGCTGGGTGATTTTGTCGCGATCGCCCTCGAAACCCTCGAGGACGTTGTAGCAGTCCAGCCAGCCGGCACGGGTGGCCGCCTCGGCGGCGCGGTGGGAGCGGCTGCCGCTGCGGCAGATGAACATCACCAGGGATTCCCGGTCCACGGCTTGCCGGAGCTGTTCCAGGAAATAGGGATTGGCCTGCCAACCGGGATAAGTCTGCCACTCGATCTGCACCGCCCCGGGAATGGTGCCCACCAGGTCCCACTCCGCACGGGAACGGACATCCACCAGACGGGCATGGGGCGCCTGGCGCAGCACCTGCCACGCCTCGACGGGGGTGAGCGCCCCCTCGTAGGGCAGGTGGGCAAGCCGCGCCCGCTCCTGCGCCCGGGCCAGGATTTCGCTCAAGCTCGTCATGGCTTCTTGACCTGCAACAATGCGAAACGTTTCCTGATCCCCCTCCCCTCACCCGGCCTCAAGCCACCCCTTTGCGGGAGGGGAAGTTTGGGCAACGGTCAGAGCGAAGCCCTTTCCCAATTCGGGGCGACCGGCGCCATGATCGTTTTTTGGCGCTGAGTTTGGAGTATAGCCACAATCCGCGTTTTCCCCGTCGAGCAGCCCCTTATCGATGCGTGCCCCATTTTGGCGCATCTCCCAGGGTTTTTGCACTATTCCGGTGCATACCGGCTCAGGCATTCCAGGGGGCGCCTTGAACGTGCCCGGGGTCTTTGAGCGACCCCTCCCCTGCTGAGGCAAAAAAGGGCTTGCTCTCGACCCTGCTGCGGGAAAACTGTGGCAGAATGCATGTTTTTTGCAGGTTTCCTTGGCACAATTCCTGCTTTTGCCCCACACCGGAGCAAAACGCCCCTATTCCAACCCACTTTGACCTGAGGAGAAACCCATGGCGGTCGCCGATGTCATGAAAATGATCAAGGACAACGAAGTGCGCTTCGTTGACTTCCGCTTCACCGATACGCGGGGCAAGGAACAGCACGTCTCCGTGCCCGTCTCCGCCTTCAGCGAGGAAAAGTTCGAGGCCGGGCATCCCTTCGATGGTTCCTCCATCGCCGGCTGGAAGGGCATCCAGGCCTCCGACATGATCCTCATGCCGGACCCGGACACGGCCAGAATGGACCCCTTCATGGAGGAGCCGACGCTGATTCTCACCTGTGACGTCATCGAACCCTCGGACATGAAGGGCTATGACCGCGATCCCCGCTCCATCGCCAAGCGGGCCGAGGCCTACCTCAAGTCCACCGGCATCGGCGATGCCGCCTATTTCGGCCCCGAACCCGAGTTTTTCATTTTCGATTCGGTGACCTGGCATGACGACATGTCGGGCTCCGCGGTGAAAATCCAGTCCGAAGAGGCCGCCTGGTCCTCCGGTGAGCAAACCGAGGCGGGCAACATCGGCCACCGGCCGAGAGTGAAAGGCGGCTATTTCCCGGTGCCGCCGGTGGATTCCCTGCAGGATATCCGTTCCGCCATGTGCCTTGCCCTGGAGGAAATGGGCGTGCCCGTGGAAGTGCACCATCACGAAGTGGCCACCGCCGGACAATGCGAGATCGGCACCCGCTTCAACACCCTGGTCAAACGGGCGGACTGGACGCAGATCCTCAAATACGTGGTGCACAACGTCGCCCACCAGTACGGCAAGACGGCGACCTTCATGCCCAAGCCCATCGTCGGCGACAACGGCTCCGGCATGCACGTGCACCAGTCGGTGTGGAAGGACGGGCAGAATCTCTTCGCCGGCAACGGCTATGCCGGCCTGTCGGAGACGGCGCTCTACTACATCGGCGGCATCATCAAGCATGCCCGCGCACTGAATGCCATCACCAACCCCTCCACCAACTCCTACAAGCGCCTGGTGCCGGGGTTCGAGGCGCCGGTGATGCTGGCCTATTCGGCAAGGAACCGCTCCGCCTCCATCCGCATCCCCCATACGGCAAGCCCCAAGGCGCGGCGTATCGAGGTGCGTTTCCCCGATCCCACGGCGAACCCCTATCTCGCCTTCGCCGCCATGCTGATGGCCGGCCTCGATGGCATCCAGAACAAGATTCACCCGGGCGACCCGGCGGACAAAAACCTCTACGACCTGCCGCCCGAAGAAGAGGCGCGCATCCCCAAGGTCTGCCACAGCCTGGACATGGCGCTGGAGGCGCTGGATCGCGACCGCGAGTTCCTCACCCGCGGCGGCGTCTTCAGCAACGACTTCATCGATGCCTACATCGAACTCAAGATGGAAGACGTCACCCGCCTGCGCATGACCACCCATCCCATCGAGTTCGACATGTACTATTCCCTGTGAACACCTGAGGGCACACGGAATCAAGGGCGGGGGGTCCCCGCCCTTTTTTCTTCGCCCCTGCTTTGCCGCGTTGCCAAGGCCACCCGCCTGTCATACACTGGATCGGCTTGCCAGTTTGCGGAGAACGCCATGGGTCCCCTTGACGTGGAACAACGCGAAGCGTTTCCTCCCCTCCCCTCCCCGGGCTTTCAGCGCGCCGGCACCATCATTCGCCTGGTGAGCGGCCTGCTGGGCCTGAGCCTGTTGGCCATGGCCCCGGCGAAAGGGGAGATTTACAAGTACGTGGATGAAAGAGGCCATGTGACCTACTCCAACAAGCCCATCAAGGGCGGGCAGAAGGTGGAGCTGCCGGAAATCTCCACCGTGCCCGCCCCCAAACTGGAGCCCCGTCCCCCACGCCCCAGCACCGATGAGCGGGAAAGCCAACGGGAGGCCCTGCGGCAGCGCATCGCCGAGGCGGAAAAGGCGCTGGCGGAGGCCAAGCGCACCTATCAGGAGGAGGCGGACAAGCCGGAGGTCTTCGTCCGGCCCAATGGCACGCGGGGACGCAACGTGGCCGCCTATGAGGAAAAAATGAAACGCCTGCAGGAGGAAGTGGATCGCCGACAGAAGGAGCTGGACCAGCTCAAGGCCCAGCTCGCCGACCTGGAAGGCCGCGGCCAGACCCTAAGCCCCGGACCCCGGAGTTCCGGCCCACGATGAAGAGATGCCTGCTCCTGCCCCTGGTCCTTGCAGCGAGCCTGCCGGCCCAGGGAGAGATCTACAAGTTCGTCGATGAAAACGGGCGGGTCACCTACACCAACATCCCCCGCAAGGGCGCCATCAAGCTGGACATCGGCACCGCCGAACCGCCACGCTCCCGCGTCAACGCCGGCCCGGGCAATTTCCCCAAGGTCGACAATCAGACCCAGAAAAAACGCGACGACCTACGGCGCCAGATTCTCGAGGACGAACTCGCCAACGAACAGCGCGCCCTTGCCGAGGCGCGCAAAGCCCTGCAGGAAGGCGAGGCCACCCGTCTGCCGGAAGAGGCGGCCAATCCCCAGAAATACCAGGAACGCATCCGGCGGCTAAAGGAAACGGTGGCCCTGCACGAACGCAACATCGCCGCCCTGCGCAAGGAACTCGCCCTGATCCGCTGAGGGCTTTAGGGCCGGCCGGCGGGAACCAGGGGGGCCGGCGATGGCCCGATTGTTGCTAGCCGATTCCCACAGGATGGTTGCCCCGATGACGCCCCCCGCCCCCGTCGGCCTGGAACACCTCGCCACCGCTGTGATGGTGCTGGATGAGGCTTTGCGCATCCGCTACGTCAACCCGGCGGCGGAGAACCTCTTCGAATTCAGTCTGCGCACCATCCGCGGGCAACCCTTGACGCAGATCTTCGTGGAAACCGGAGGCCTCATCTCCGCGATGCAGACAGCCCTCACCGAGGGCGCGAGCTACACGGAGCACGATCTCACCCTTGCCACCCTCGCCCATCATTACCGCTTGAACTGCACCCTCACCCCCCTGCCCCAGCCGGAGCAGGCGCTGCTTCTGGAGTTCCAGCCCCTGGACAAGCACCTGAAGATTGCGCGGGAGGAACGCCTCTACCGGCAACAGGAATTCAACCGCGAGCTTTTGCGCAATCTGGCCCATGAAATCCGCAATCCCCTGGGGGGCATCCGCGGTGCGGCACAGCTTCTGGAGCATGAACTGCCCAAGGCCGGGCTGCGGGAATACACCCAGGTCATCATCAAGGAGGCGGATCGCCTGCAATCCCTCCTCGACCGCATGCTCGCCTCGAACCGGGCGCCCCGTTTCACCTCCGTGAACATCCATGAAGTGCTGGAGCGAGTGCGCAGCATCCTACTTGCGGAACAGCCGGCGGGGCTGGTCATCAAACGGGATTACGATCTCAGCCTGCCGGAGCTTTATGCCGATCCCGAGCAGCTCATCCAAGTGGTGCTCAACATCGCGCGCAACGCGGCGCAGGCCCTGCAGGCCGTGGGTCAGCAGGGCGAGATCGTCTTCCGCACGCGGGTGGCGCGGCGCATCAACATCGGCAAGCGCGCCTTTCGCCTGGCGGTGGAATTGCAGATCATCGACAACGGACCGGGCATTGCCGACGACATCCGGGAGAAAATCTTCTATCCCCTGGTGACCACCAAGCCGGAGGGCTCAGGACTGGGCCTCACCATTGCCCAGACCTTCGTCGCCCAGCACCAGGGCATCATCGACTGTGAGAGCCGCCCGGGCCGCACCTGCTTTACGGTGCTCCTCCCCTACCTTCAGCCGGAATAGGGTCACTGACATGAAAGCCGCCAACGCCGTTTGGATCATCGACGATGACCGCTCCATTCGTTGGGTGCTGGAAAAAGCCCTCGCCCGGGAGCACATCGACCACCAGTCCTTCGACAGCGCCGATCGGGCCCTGGCCGCCCTGGAACACGCCACGCCCCAGGTGGTGATCACCGACATCCGCATGCCGGGCGGCTCCGGCCTGGATTTTTTGCGGGAGATCAAGGCGCGGCACCCGAACCTGCCGGTGATCATCATGACCGCCTATTCCGACCTGGACAGCGCGGTGGCCGCCTTCCAGGGTGGCGCCTTCGAATACCTGCCCAAGCCCTTCGACGTGGACCAGGCGGTGGATCTGATCCGCCGCGCGCTGCAGGAATCCCGCAATGGGGATCACGCCAGCGCCGGCGAGGAGGCGAGCCCCGAAATCCTCGGCCAGGCGCCCGCCATGCAGGAAGTCTTCCGTGCCATCGGCCGCCTGGCCCTCTCCCACGCCACGGTGCTCATCACCGGCGAATCGGGCACCGGCAAAGAACTGGTGGCGCGCGCCCTCCACCGCCACAGCCCGCGCCGCGACAAACCCTTCATCGCCCTCAACATGGCGGCGATCCCGAAAGACCTCCTGGAAAGCGAGCTGTTCGGGCATGAACGGGGCGCCTTCACCGGGGCGCAGACCATGCGCCGGGGGCGTTTCGAACAAGCGGACGGCGGCACCCTGTTTCTGGACGAAATCGGCGACATGCCCGCCGAACTGCAGACCCGTCTGCTGCGGGTGCTCGCCGATGGCCAGTTCTACCGCGTGGGCGGCCACCAGCCGATCAAGGTGAACGTGCGGGTGATCGCCGCCACCCACCAGAACCTGGAAGAGCGCGTGCGCCAGGGGCTCTTCCGCGAAGACCTCTTCCACCGTTTGAACGTCATCCGCCTGCGGCTGCCGCCGCTGAGGGAGCGGCGCGAGGACATCCCGCTCCTGGTGCGCCATTTCCTCACAAAGAGCGCCCGCGAGCTGGGCGTGGAACCGAAGAAGATTTCGGAAGCCGCCCTCAAGTATCTGCAATCCCTGGAGTGGACCGGCAACGTGCGGCAACTGGAAAACGTCTGCCATTGGCTGACGGTGATGGCGCCGGGCCAGAACATCGAAGTGGCGGACCTGCCACCGGAGCTGCGTGAGGAACCCCAGGAGAAGGGCCCCGACTGGGTCGCCGCCCTGGAGACGGAAGTGACGGTGCGCCTTGCGCGTGGGGAGACGGGCATCATGGACGACCTGGTGGCGCGCTTCGAGAAAGCTTGTCTTCTGACCGCCCTGCACCATACCGGCGGCCGACGCATCGAGGCCGCCCAGCTTCTGGGCATCGGCCGCAACACGCTCACCCGCAAGCTGCAGGAGCTGGGCCTCGACGACCGTCACGAGGAAAAGGAGGCCGGCTGACGATCCCCCCGCGCGGGCACGAACACGGGCCCGTTTCAGCGGGAAACCGGCCAAGCCACGCCGGGGGATGTCCTCTCCCGGCCCGCAGCTCGCCGCGATGGGCGTCGGCGCGGCTACCCTTTGATGCACACCAGGGGCACGAGCTTGGCCACCTTGTGCGCAAGCCCCGCCCGATCCGCGGCCTCCACCACTGCCGACACGTCCTTGTAGGCCTCGGGCGCCTCCTCCGCCACGCCGCGCAGGGACGGACTGCGAATCTCGATGCCGCGGGCGGCGAGGGCATCGATGATCTGCCGACCACTCCAGCGTTTGGTGGCCTGAACCCGGCTCATGGAACGGCCGGCGCCATGGCAGGCGGAACCCCAGGCGTGGGCTTCGCTCTCCTCGCGGCCGGCGAGCACGTAGGACGCCGTGCCCATGGAGCCACCGATCAACACCGGCTGGCCCACGTCGCGGAACACCGCCGGCAGATCCGGCCGGCCGGGACCAAAGGCGCGCGTCGCCCCCTTGCGGTGAACGAAAAGCCGGCGCGGGCGTCCCTCGACCTCGTGCACTTCCTCCTTGCAGGTGTTGTGGGAAACATCGTAGAGGAGTTCGAGCCGCGCGCCGGGAAAGAGCTCGGCGAAGGCTTCGCGGGCGAGATGGGTGATCACCTGCCGGTTGGCCAGCGCACAATTGATGGCGGCGCGCATTGCGCCCAGGTAACGACGCCCGATGTCGGAGTTGATGGGCGCGCAGGCGAGTTCCCGGTCGGGCAGGTCGATGCCGTACTCCTTCGCCGCCAGCGCCATGCTGCGCAGAAATTCGGTGCCGATCTGATGCCCGAGCCCGCGCGAACCGCAATGGATGGACACCACCACATCGCCTTCCTTCAGGCCATAGGCGGCGGCGATGGTGGGCTGATAAATCTCGGCCACCTTCTGCACCTCGAGGTAATGGTTGCCCGAGCCCAGCGTGCCCACCTCGTCCTTCTGCCGCTTTTTCGCCTGGGCGGAGACTTCCCCCGGCTCCGCTCCCTTCATAGAGCCCCGCTCCTCGATGCGCTCCAGGTCGGCCTCGGTGCCATAGCCCCGCTTCACCGCCCATTGCGCGCCGCCCTTCAGCATCGCATCCATTTCCTCCATGCTGAGGTGAAGGCTGCCGGTGGAACCCACGCCGGCGGGAATACGCGCAAAGAGAAGGTCCGCGAGTTGTTTCTTCACCGGCTCCACATCGGCCACGGTCAGCCCCGTGGTGAGGGTGCGCACACCACAGGAGATGTCGAAGCCCACCCCACCGGCGGAAACCACCCCACCCTGCTCGGGATCGAACGCCGCCACGCCACCGATGGGGAAACCATAGCCCCAGTGGGCATCCGGCATGGCATAGGCGGCCTTGACGATGCCCGGCAGTGTGGCCACATTGGTCACCTGCTCGAACACCTTCTCGTCCATTTCCCGCATCAGCGCCTCGCTGGCATAGATGATGGCGGGCACCCGCATCTTGCCGAAAGGCTCGACCCGCCATTCGTAGTCCGATACTCTTTTGAAACGCGAGAGGTCCATGGTGACACTCCTTCATCGGCGCGGGTTTTCCCCGCGCGGTCTTCACACATCCACCACGCACTGCGCCACCCAGGCACCATCAGCGGCGCGGAAAACCTTGAGCTCAGTATAAGTGGCGCCTTTGATCTCCACCGCCGGCTGATGCCGGGCCACCTCCACCGGCTCGCCCCAGAGGGTGGCGGCAAGGGTCAAATCCGTAATGTGCACGGAAAAGCGTGAAAACAGCATGTGGCGCGTGGCCATCTCATAGATGATGGCGTTGAGCCAGTCCACCAGGAGGAATTCCGCATCCGGCGCAGAACAGCGCACTTCCACCGGCTGTTCTGGCCGCACCCGTTCCGGCTCGCAGATCACCGCAGTCAGCGCGAGCGCCGCCTGCTCAAAAGCCGCTTCCAGGCTGGGGCCGATGCCCCGCACCCCGATGTCCGCCCCGTGGCGGAAATGTTCCCAGTGGGCCTTCACCCGGTTTTCAGCCATGCGCTTATAATCAGTGCACTCCATCCTGCAGCTTAGCCCATCCATGGCGAAGTGGCTCATCACCCTCGGCGTTCTGCTCATCGTCCTGGGACTGGCCTGGCCCCTCATCTCCAAGCTGGGCCTAGGCAGTCTGCCGGGCGACATCCGCATCGAGCGCAGGAATTTCACCTTCTATTTTCCCCTGACCTCGAGCCTGCTTGTCTCCCTGCTGCTCACCCTGATCCTCTGGCTTTTCAGGCGGTGATGCCCGCCTCGTCCCAACGCCCCTGATGGCACGGCTGCAGGCCGGCAGCCCCCTCACCCTACCTGGCGCCCCGCATGGCCCCAGAGGCCGCCCATGACGTTGGGGTATGCCTGCGCCATTTTGTGCTACAATGTCGCGGGCATGGCCCGGCCACATCCGATTTGCAATAAGGAGAGAAGCATGATTTTCCGTCCCCTCGTCAAATGGCTCCCCGGTTCCGCGTTGCTTTGTGCGGCCTTCATGACCGCCGGCTGCGCCCAGATGCAGATGGGCGCGCAGGAAGCGAAGACCACCGCCACCGGCTCCGTGGGCGGGGCCAACGCACAAAACGCCAACTCCCAGCTGGAAAAATGCGACCGTCCCCTGGGCACCGTCGCCGTGGTGGAAGACAGCACCGCGCCCTGGTATGGCATCCTCACCGGTCAGTACCGCCTCGGCTCCACCGTGCCGGTGCTCAAACTCCTGGTGCAACAGTCCAACTGCTTCGTCGTCGTCGAGCGGGGACGCGCCATGGGCTCCATGATGCAGGAGCGCCAACTGGAGCAAAGCGGTGAACTGCGCAGCAATTCCAAATTCGGGCGCGGCCAGATGGCGTCCGCCGATTACGCGCTGAGCCCATCCATCACCTTCAGCAACCAGGATGCCGGCGGGCTTGGCGCCACCATTGGCGGCATCCTGGGGCCGGTGGGTTCCTTTCTCGGTGGCAATCTGAAGGCCAAGGAAGCCAGCACGCTGCTCACGCTGGTGGACAATCGCTCCGGCGTTCAGGTGGCGGCGGCCGAAGGCAGCGCCCGGAACATCGACATGGGCATCCTCGGCGGCCTCTTTGGCAGTGGCGCCTGGGGCACCGCGGGCGGATATGCCAGGACCGCCGAAGGCAAGGTGATCGTCGCCGCCTTCACCGACGCCTACAACGGTATCGTCAAGGCCGTGCGTAACTACCGCGCCCAGGAGGTCAAGGGCGGTCTCGGTACCGGCGGCCATCTCAAGGTCCAGGAGTAACCCTACCCCGCCCGTGAAGGGCGGGGCTGTCGGGCCCTTCCCCCTCGTCCTGATGCCGCTTGCGCCACCGTGCCCGCCCGCGCCGCCTCGAAGGTGGCGTAGTTGAGCTGGCTTTTGGCGAGAAAGAGAAGCCCATACTGCAAAAGCCCCAGCAGCACAAAGAGGAGCAGGGGTCCAACGACGACGAATTCCACCAGGCTTGCGCCCCGCTGCCGATATCGTGACCTTTAGCATCAGCGGCTACCTGGCCTGGAAGCGTGGCGGCCGTTCCGGTCGGCAGCGGCTGACCGATGCGTAGCTGCTGGCGTTGATCCGCGCCATCCACAAGGAATTCAAGGGCGCCTACGGCAGTGCGAGAAAACGGCATCCGGGCGCGGCACAAGCGACGTTACAAGGCCACCACGAACTCGAGACACGACCTGCCGGTGGCACCGAAGCTACTGGAAAGAAACTTCGCACCGGAAACGCCGAATCAGGTAGGGACGGCGGATCTGACTTACATCTGGACGGATGAAGGCTGGCTTACCTGGCGGTGGTGCTGGACCTGTTCAACCGGGAGGTGATCGGCTGGTCGATCAAGCCGCCGATCACGGCGGATATTGTGATGGATGCCCTGACCATGGCGTGGTTCCGCAGTAAGCCCGCGGCGGGTTTGATCCACCACTCGGAGCGGGGCAGCCAGTACGCAAGCCAGGCGTTCCAGGCAAGCCTTGCCGAATACGGCCTGATTTGCTCGATGACCCGCAAGGGGAATTGCTGGGACAATGCGCCCACCGAGCGCTTCTTCAACAGCCTGAAGAACGAGCGGGTGCACGGTACGCGCTACGCCACGCGCTAGGCCGCGATGGCCGGCCTGTTCGATCACATTGAAGTGTTTTACAACCGGAGACGCCGCCACTCCACGCTCAAGGGCAAGTCGCCGATTCAGTTCTTGCAAGACTGGATCAGCACTCAGCATGAGCAGAATCTGGCAGCATGAGACCCGTCTCTTGGAAGACGAAAAACCGAGGGAAGGTCAGTTGGAGCTACCCCCTCCTGCTCTTGGGCGGGCAGGGCTCAGCGCCACTTCTCCACTTCGGCCTTGATATCCACCTCGTCGTTGTTGAAGGTGATGATGAGTTTGAGAAGGGAACCGCGGCGATCCGCCCGCACCTTGGCAATGAGCTCCGGGGTGATGATGGGCCTGAGATCAATGCGGCGCTCATAGCGCAGGTTCTTTGCCCACTCCCGTTCATATTCAGCACTTCCTTCTGGCGTGTAGATATAACGCTCTCCCTCGGGCCTCTTCTTAATTGACTCGGACCATGCCTTGTACTCATCCGTCCAAATCAACCAGCCCACGTCGACATAGGAGGGCACCCCCCGCTTGCTGTCGCCCGGCATGAAAGTCATCTGAGCAGGACTACGAGCGCTCACAACTCCCGGCACCGGCCCACGCTGACCGTCGAAGTCAAACTTTTGCACTAAGACCTCGCGACCTGCGCTTTGAAACAGCAGGCTCATCCCCACTGGCCCCTCATCGACCAGGCAGGCCGTGAGGAGGCCAGACAGGAGCGCAATCATCACGATACTGGCGATTATTGATAAGCGATGTCGAAACCGTAGTTCTGTTTGAGCCATTTGGCGTATTCCTCCATGTTGACGGAGCCGATGATTTTTGACGCACCGTCCGCATCCAGCTGCGGATTCGGATAGCTGTCAACGAACATGCTGGTTTGCGCCCAGGTCATGCCGCCCACGTTGGCCTCTTTCTGTTTCTGGCAGTTTGTTGCAAAAAACTGGTTGTTCGCGCGCAGACAGACGTCGCGATCTTCCATGCCGTTGCTTTTGTCGTGAAGCACGGGGTTAGTGACGACACCCCATTCCTCATGGCCTGTTTCCTTCCATTCTTGCATCTTGACGCCGCTTGCCTTTGCCTGCTCGTAAATCCAGTTGAGCGCCACGTCCGACAGGTCGCCGGTGCCATAACTGCCGCCGATATCGGCGTGGCTACCGATGAACCCCTTTTGGATGCCCCGCCCGATGGATTCCAAGGGGAACAGATAACGATGTTCGTTCAGCGCCACGGCTTGGTAGACGTGCTGGAAGGCCTCAGGAATCGCCAGTTGCCAGAAGCCATTTTCCAGGCCATTCAAGCCGAACTGGGCGACCGTTTCCCACAAGCCCATGAAACGAAAGTTGATCTTTTGTTTCAGGCAGTGCTTCTGGCCGTTTATGACCTTCGTGTAGTGGTAGTACCCGGCAGAGTCGGTCTTGGCGACAAGTCGGTTGGCAAAATCCCGAGCCATGGCCGCGCCGCGCGAAAAGCCCACGATGTCGATGTTGACCACATCCCCTGGGTCAAAGGCGGTTGTGTTCATCGCGGATTCAAGTTTGAAGTGCAATTTTGATTAACGGGTAGGTGGGTCAGAATGTGCGAGCATTTTGCCCCATC
>JAIMAL010000030.1 GCA_023511995.1 Burkholderiales bacterium | reverse complement strand
TGCGCGTGGGCGAGCCGCCGCACACAGTTTTCCACGATCACCACGGCACCGTCGATGATGATGCCGAAGTCCAGCGCGCCCAGGCTCATCAGGTTGGCGCTGACCTTGTTGCTCGCCATGGCGGTGAAGGTGAACAGCATGGACAGCGGAATCACCAGCGCGGTAATGACCGCGGCGCGGATGTTGCCGAGGAACAGGAACAGGACGGCGATCACCAGCACAGCGCCCTCGACCAGGTTCTTCTTCACGGTGTCGATGACCTTGTCCACCAGGATCGTTCGGTCATAGACCTTCCTGGCAACCACGCCGGGGGGCAGGGTGCGGTTGATTTCCTGCATCTTCGCATCCACTGCCTGCGAGACCGTGCGGCTGTTCTCGCCCATGAGCATGAACACCGTGCCCAGCACTGTCTCACGGCCGTTCTCGGTGGCAGCGCCGGTGCGCAGCTCCTTGCCCAGCGTCACGTCCGCGACGTCGCGGATGCGCACGGGCACGCCCTCGGGTGCGCCGATGACGATGTTGCCAATGTCGTCCAGACTGCCGACCTGGCCCGGCGCGCGGATCAAATATTGTTCCCCGCGCCGCTCGATGTAGCCCGCGCCGACGTTGGCGTTGTTGCGCTCCAGCGCCTCGACCAGATCGGACAGCGCAAGGCCGTGGGAGACCAGGCGATCAGGATAAGGCGCAACCTGGAATTGCTTGGCGTAGCCGCCGATGGTGTTGATCTCGGTCACGCCCGGCACGTTGCGCAGTTGCGGCTTGATGATCCAGTCCTGGATCTCGCGCAAGTCCATGGGGGTATAAGGGGTGCCGTCGGGTTTGACCGCACCATCCTCGGCCTCCACGGTCCACATGTAGATTTCGCCCAGCCCGGTGGCAATCGGCCCCATGGCCGGCGTCACACCGGCCGGCAGTTTCTCCCTGGCCTGCTGGATGCGCTCGTTCACCAGTTGCCGCGCGAAATAGATGTCGGTGCCGTCCTCGAAGATCACCGTCACCTGGGACAGGCCGTAACGCGACAGTGAACGGGTCTGCGTGAGGCCGGGCAGGCCGGCCATGACGGTCTCGATCGGGAAAGTGACGCGCTGCTCGACTTCCAGAGGCGAGTAGCCGGGGGCGGCGGTGTTGATCTGTACCTGGACGTTGGTGATGTCGGGCACGGCATCGATCGGCAGCTTTTGATAGCTGTACACGCCGACCGCAGCCATGCCGAGCACGGCCAGCAGCACCAGCCAGCGCTGCTCGATAGCGAATTGGATGATTTTTTCGAACATGTCGTATCTCCTAGAGCGCCGCGTCGCCGCGTTCGCCGCTGCGGATGCGCACGGCGTCTTCCACGGCGGAAACCGCAATCAGGCCGTCGCCGGGATGGTCCGTGTGGGCGGCGGCGCGGATGGCCTCCACGGCGTTCGGCGCCAGTTCGTCTGCGCAGAGCATCAGCAGAACCAGCCGGTCGTGGGCGTCCGGGTTCCACTCGATGGCGGTGTAGGCATGGTGCGGACCTTGCCCGCGCGCGTGTCCGCGCGCCGGAAAGATCGTGAACCCGGGCAGGTGCTCCAGGGCGTACAGGGCCTGTTCGACGGCTTCCAGCCGATGCGGCTGCACGATGGCGATGATCTGTTTCATGGTGGTCTCCCGATTCCCAGTGTTCTAGTGGTCGTGGCTGGCGCCGGCCTTGCCCAACTCGGCCTTGATGAGGAAGCTGTTCTTCGCGGCGTAGTGCTCGCCCGCGTTCAGCCCTTCGACGACTTCGACGAATCTGCCGTCGCTGCGTCCCAGTTTCACCAGCCGCGCCTCGAAATCCGCGCCGTAGCGACCGAACACGACGGTCCAGTCGCGCAGGCTGTGGATCGCCTCCTGGGATACCGCCACCGGCACCTCGACCTCGCCCGCGACGAGTTCGATGTTGACCGGCAGACCCGGACGCCACACGCCCTGCGGGTTGGGCAGGACGATGCGCGCCTTGGCCGTGCGGGTCTGCTCGCCTACCAGGGAGCCGACGTAGAACACCGTGCCGCTGCTTGTCGAGTCGAAGGCGGCCGCCTTGACGGTGGCCTTCTGGCCGACCTTCACGGCATTCAGGTCCTTTGCGTAGACGGTCATTTCGGCCCACACCGTGGACAGATCCGCGATGACGAAGACGGTGGCATCCTCCTTGACCGCCTCGCCCTGCGCGATGTGCTTTTCAACGACGATGCCGTCGATGGGCGAGCGCAGCTCATAGCGGGTGAGATCGCCCCCGGTCCTCTGGCTGCCGAGCGAAGCGAGCTTCTGCTGCGCGTTCTGGACTGCGATCTCCGCCTCCTGCAGGGCGGTGTGCGCCTGCAGGTAATCCTGCTCGGCGGAGATCTTGTCCTCCCAGAGTTTTTTCTCGCGATCGAAGGTGGCGCGCGCCAGCGCAAGGCGCTTTTGTGCGGCGAGCAGCTCGGCGCGCTGGTCGGAAAGCCCCTGACTGGAAATCGTCGCAAGCAATTGCCCCTTGCGCACCCGGTCGCCGGCGTTAGCGGATACCGATTGCACGATGCCAGAAAACCGCGGCACCACGTGCACCGTGCGATCCTGGTTGAGGCGAATCTCGCCGATGAGCTGCAGGACGTTGCGAATGCGCGCCGGACCTGCGGTCAGCACCTCGACCTGGTTTTGCCTGAGCTGCTCGTCGCTCATTGCAACCCGGGCCTCGACCTGCTCGTAATCGAAGCGATACGCCTTGTTGTCATAGCGCGCATCAATCGTGACCTTGAACGAATGCGGCTCCTCGACCACCGCGTCGCCCTTGAGGTAGTCCTTTTCAGCGGCGAACGTGAAAAGCTGCGGCTTGCGACCGAGTCGCTCCACCGTGACGGTGACCTGGCTCGCCTTCGGGTCGAGAGGCTTGCCGTCCCGGTAGGTGTAGAGGCGGAAGTGGGGTTCCACACCCTGCTCGAAGAGGGTGAGCTCGATGCCGTAGCCGTCCTGGGTGAAGAGCCTGCCGCCGTGCGGGCCTTTGCGCGGGCCGGCCTCCGTTTCGCGGTGCCCTGCATCCGTCGCCGACATCCCGTCCGCATGCTCATGTCCTTCCCCGTCCGGGCGGGTCTTGGCCGTCCCGAGGATCAGCCCGGCGAGCACGACACCGGCTGCGAGGACGAGGGCTATGGCAATGGACTGCTTTTTGTTCAGATTGAGTTTCATGACGAATTCCTACGGTTGGGTGGCGGCCGGCGTCTGGGTCGACTCGAGCGCCGTTTCGCCGAGAATGCGTTCGATTTCGGCCGAGGCACGATGCGCCTCGGCGAGGGCGCGCAGGCTTTGGGATTTCACCGCAAACAGCGTGCGCTGCGCGTCCAGCACTTCGAGAAAGCTGAACTTGCCCAGCTCGAAACCTTTGATCGTGGCCTCATAGGCGCTTTGCGCGCCCGGCAGGATGTCCGCCTTGAGCGACTCCAGCTCGTTGCGCGCCGTGGTGAGGCGCTCAAATGCCTGTGCCAGTTCGTTGGCGAGGCGGATCCGGGTGGTGGACAGTTCGTCCCGGGCCTTGTCCGCCCGGTGCAGCGCTTCCAGCAGGTTGCCCTGGTTGCGGTCGAACACGGGGATCGGGATGGAGACGCCGAAAAGGGCCTGATCAAGGGCCAGTTCGTTGTTGCGCTTCACACCCAGGCTCACGGTCAGGTCTGGGATGCGCCGGCTGCGTTCGATCTCGGCCAAGGCCGCCCGGCGGTCGACCTCGATCCTCGCGCGCAACAGGGCCGGCGCGGTGTCGAGACGCTGTTCGAGCTCGGCGCGGGACGGCAGCGGCGGCAGGGCATCCAGATCGCCCCCGACCCGCTCGAAGCGTGGCACCGTCTCGCCCAAGATGCCAGCCAGGCGTTTGCGCGCGGTCGCCAACTCGCTTTCGGCCAGTCTCAGCTCCACGCGCACGCCGCTTTCCGCTACCCGTGCCTTGGTTTCCTCGATGGGTGAGACCTTGCCCGCCAACACCCGGCGCCTCGCCACGTCGGTGGCATGCTGCGCGAGTTCGACGCCAGCCTGAGCCAGCCGCAGACGCTCCTGTGCGACGAGGGTGTCGAAAAAGGCCGCCGTCACTGCGGCGCGGATCTCGGCACGCTTCGCATTCAATTCCGCCCGGGCGGCCTCGCGGCCCCGCTCGGCCGCATCGATCCGGGCCGCACGCTTGCCGCCGAGCTCGATCGTTTGGTTCAACTGCAGCGTCGTGGTCCGGGTCGCGCGACGTGTGTCCTCGACCAAGGTCGCAAGTTCTGGGTTCGGGCGCACCTGCGCCTGGATGACGGTCCCCTCGATCGCCTCCAGCTCGCGGCGGGCGGCCGCAAGTTCCGGATTGGCGCCGAGCGCCAGCTCCAGTGCTTTCTCCAGCGTGAGTGGGGCGGCCGGCTCGGTGTTGCCCGGCGTGACAACGCCGCTCGTCGCCAAGCCGCCGTTTACGGGATCGAACGTTTGTGCAAATGATGGGTTGAGAAGCAACGCCGCCAACCCCAGCGGCAACAGATGTCTTCGCATCGAATTCTCCACAGGTTACGGGATGAATTCGGCGAGAGGAGGCCGTTCCGGATGGTGCTAAATCACGAGAAGCTGCCCGCCCCGCCGCATCAGGCGGGAACGAACCATTGAGGGCGTTCGGGCGGGTAGGCGGCGAGGGACGGATAGGCGCCGTCACCATCGTGCGGTTTGGGGTGTGCACTCTCGTACGCCGTAGGCGCAAATCTGCTCAAGACCCCGAGAAACCCGGACAGGTGGCAGTGGTCGTGCCCAAGCGACTGACCGGGTTGCTTGCCGTCATCGGATGCACCGGACGACACGCTGTGCTCGTCGTCATGGTGGCCGAAATGCTGGGCGGCCTTGTCCTGCTCGTGCCCGCAGTAGTCCGCCACCACAGCCCAGGTGATCTGGAGCGGCAGTAGGCAGAGCAAGATGAGCAGGAGCAGACGTCGCATGGCGAACACTATATTTACTACGGACTTACCCTGTCAATGTTCAGCGACGTTGTGGGTTTGCTCTCGAGCTGGCCGCGAGCGCTGGCGAGTTCCCTTTTCGCGTGCTGCACCACCGCCACGGCCGAGGTCAATCCCAACGTCCCCATGATCCCAGCCACGACGAGATCAGGCCACGCCTGGCCGGTGCCGAAGACCCCGGCTGCGGCCAGCATCACGGCCACGTTGCCGATGGCATCGTTGCGGCTGCACAGCCAGACGGAGCGCATGTTCGCATCGCCGTTGCGAAAGGTGTAGAGCATGAGCGCCACGCCGACGTTGGCTAGCAACGCGAGGAAGGCGATCGCACCCATAGTGATGGGTTCCAGCGGCATGCCACTCAAGGTGTTCCATCCTGCCTTGCCAAGCACGAAGAGGCCAAAGGCGCCCATGGTGAGGCCCTTCACCAAGGCCGCGCGCGCTCGCCACAGCAGGCCCAGCGACAGCACCGTCAGCGACAGACCGTAGTTGGCCGCATCCGCCAGAAAGTCCGCAGCATCAGCCAGTAGCGACACCGACCCGGATTTGAGGCCGCCAGCGATTTCCACGCCAAACATGACGGCATTGATCCCGAGCGCTATCCACAGCGCCTTTCGATAGCGCGGGCTTACCCCCTCGCTTGAACAGGATGTCGTATTGCAGCACTGGCCGGCCATGGGTTTTTTCTGAGGATCGAATTCGTCGCTTATTTAGAACCCTGTACTCGCTACAGAGTCAAACGGCTATACTGGCGCGATATCGTGGAGCCCCGTATGCGCATCGGAGAACTTGCACAGGCCACGGGTGTGGATATCGAAACCATCCGCTATTACGAGCGGGTCGGGCTGTTGCCCCTGCCGGTGCGGCAGGCCAACGGCTACCGCGCCTATGGACCCCTGCACCTGGAGCGACTGGCCTTCGTCCGTCACTGCCGGGCGTTGGACATCCCGCTTGCGGACGTGCGACGGCTGCTGGACTTCCTGGACCATCCGGATCGCGATTGCGGCGACGTAAACCGGCTGATCGACGAACAGATCGCCCGCGTGCGGGCACGGCTCCGATCGATGCAGGCTCTGGAGCGGCAGCTCCGACAACTGCGCGACCGTTGCCACGCGGAGCACACCGCTGCTGCGTGCGCCATCCTGCACGAACTGGTGGCAGCGGCCCGCGGTGAAGGGTGTGCGTGTCACGGTGCACCCGCCAAGACGGGTAAAACGAAAGGGAAGCCTCGATGATGGACCTCGCCAAAACCGCCGGGCTGTTCGCCCTCACTGCGCTGGCGGAGATCGTCGGCTGCTACTTGCCCTGGCTGGTGCTAAAACAAGGCAGGACCGCATGGCTGCTGGTGCCCGCCGCGATCGCACTCGCGCTGTTCGCCTGGCTGCTGACCTTGCATCCCACCGCGGCGGGGCGCACCTACGCCGCCTACGGCGGCATGTACATCACGGTGGCCCTCGCGTGGCTGCATTGGGTCGATGGCGTGACGCTGACGCGCTGGGACGTGACGGGGGCGGCCATAGCTCTCACAGGGATGGCTGTCATTGCGCTGCAGCCTGCTACTACCTGAGCACATCGAACCGAGGCCCAAGCAGTTTCCTTCGGGCAGGCGATGCTGTCATCCAACCGATTGATCGGTCAGCACGTAACGTCTTGTTTCGGAATGGTGCCTTCGGCGGCCTTTGCGGACTTCGGCCCTTCGGCAAGGAGCGAGGCCGGAGAGAAAAACGGCGCGGAGAGAGCGAAATGAGTCCGAGATGGGCGAGACGGCCGGGGGAAGGAAGTCCGCAGAAATCCGCAGGAGTCCCCGCGAACACGCGGTAGTGCGCGAGAGAAAAGGCCAACCGAGAACGGTTGACCTTTGGTGATTGGTGGTGCAGACGCGACCGGAATCCAACCCACTCTCTCAACGATTGAGCAATCCCGGGCAATCCTGCGGGTTGTTGTGGACGCAATGGCCTCGGCAATGAACGCCGGTCAGTCAGTGCAGGGCGGACTCTCACCTTGTGCGGCGCCGATTGACCGGTAGCGTCGCAGCCTACCATCGAGTGGTTAGCCCCAGCTATGACCGATGGCCCGCCAGCGCGTGTTGGTCAACGAGTTGGCCCGACATCCGCTGGCGTGCAGTTCACGAATTGAATCGAGTAGTCAACGGTTGGAATGACCCTGACGGAGAAGAGCATCGAGTCGAGCGACCTCGTTGCCGTTGGCTGTAATCTTCTGGCCATCGGCCGTTTCGAGCGATTGCCCCTCTTTCAGGTGGATAGCCCGTCCGAACTTGTCTTCCAGCGCCATCTTGCCGTCCTCGAATACATACAGGGTTCCACCGTCCTTGAGGAGGAACATTTTCTTGGCGCTGGCCGCTGCCGCGTCACCAGCGAACGATGGGGTTACGATGGCGCTCAGCACGGTGGCGGCGACAACAGCGGTAATCCTGGCTTTCATCTCTACACTCCTTTCAATCAAACGTGAAGGCATTTCTGTCAATGCCTTGTGCGACTGCACAGTATGTATTCTGCGAAGCCACCGCTGACGGGAAGATGAGACGGCCGTTACGTATATGTCAGATTCCATTCGGGATGGGATCGGGATTAATTGTCGTGTGCCAATCTCAATGCATTCCTGCTCACCGAGGCGGGGCGCGGACTCATCGCCACATCGGTGCAAGTGCTTATGGCGATGCCGACAGGGCGCCAAGTGCGGTATCGGTGTGAGGCGGCTCAGGTGCCGTGGTCGAGAGCATTCCAGGCCTCGATAGGGATCAGGTGTCCAACGTCGGGTGGCAACCGATACGACAGACCCAGCGATCTGGGAGTGCAACCAGCACCCACCACGGCACGCGGGACGATCCTCGTGTTCAGACAAGACGGACGCCGCGCAAACGCAGCGCATTGCCGATCACCGATGCGGAGCTGAAACTCATCGCCAGGGCGGCGATCAACGGTGAAAGCAGCCAACCGGTGAGCGGATACAGCACGCCGGCCGCAATGGGAATGCCCAGTGCGTTGTAGAGAAAGGCGAACATCAGGTTCTGCTTCATGTTGCGGACCGTGGCCACTGACAAGGCGCGCGCCACCGCAATACCGCGCAGGTCACCCTTGACGAGCGTGATCTGTGCGCTGTTCATCGCCACGTCGGTGCCGGTGCCCATGGCGATACCGACGTCGGCCTTTGCCAAGGCCGGGGCATCATTGATGCCGTCACCAGCCATCGCAACGATACGCCCCTCGCGCTGCAGCCGCTCCACCAGTTGCAGTTTGTCGGCGGGCTTGACCTCGCCATGCACCTCATCGATGCCCAAGCGCGCCGCCACGGCCTTGGCCGTGGTCAGACCGTCGCCCGTGGCCATGACGACGCGCAAGCCCTCCGCGCGCAACGACGCCAGCGCTTGCGGTGTGGTCTTCTTCACCGGGTCGGCGACGGCCAGGACTGCGGCGAGCACGCCATCGACGGCCAGATGCATCACGCTGGCACCCTCACCGCGCAGCGCCTCCGCCCGCTCGGCCAATGGCCGCACGTCCACACCGAGCTGTTCCATCAGCGCGGTGTTGCCCAGTGCCACGGCATGTCCATCGACGCGCCCGCGCACGCCGATGCCTGAGTGCGAGTCGAACTCCTCGGCGCGTGAGAGCACCAGGCCCTGCTCGCGCGCGGCCGTGACGATGGCTTCCGCCAGCGGGTGCTCGCTGCCCTGGTCGAGGCTGGCAGCCAGTCGCAAGGCTTCGCCGGCGGTGAAGCCTTCGGCTGCGATCGTCGTCTGATAGCGCGGCCGGCCCTCGGTCAATGTGCCGGTCTTGTCGACGATCAGGGTATCGACCTGGCGCATTTTCTCGATCGCGGCGGCATCGCGAAACAGCACCCCCTGCGTAGCCCCTCGCCCGGTCGCCACCATGATCGACATGGGCGTGGCCAAGCCCAGCGCGCAGGGGCAGGCGATGATCAGCACAGCCACGGCGTTGATGAGGCCAAAAACCCAACGCGGTTCCGGCCCGAACAGGCCCCAGGCAAAAAAGGTCAGCACGGCGATGGACACCGTCGCGACCACGAAATAGCCCGCCACGACATCGGCCATGCGCTGCATCGGCGCCTTGGACCGCTGCGCCTGCGCCACCATCTGCACAATCTGGGACAGCATGGTCGCCGAGCCGACACGTTCGGCGACCATGACGAGCGCGCCACTGGTATTGAGCGTCGCACCGATGACCTTGTCGCCCACCCGCTTGGTCACGGGCAGGGACTCCCCCGTCAGCATCGATTCGTCCACAGCGCTGCTGCCCTCGATTACCGTACCATCTACCGGAACCTTTTCGCCGGGTCGAATGCGCAGCCGATCGCCGACATGGATGTGCGTCAGGGGCACGTCCTCTTCCGTGCCATCGTCGCGAAGGCGCCGGGCGGTCTTGGGGGCCAGTCCGAGCAAGGACTTGATGGCGGCCGAGGTCTGCGAACGCGCCTTGAGTTCCAGTACCTGCCCCAGCAGGGTCAGGGAAATGATCACCGCCGCCGCCTCGAAGTACACCGCGACCCGTCCCATGGACACGAACGAGTCCGGGAACAGTTGTGGGGCCACGGTCGCCGCCACGCTGTAGACGAACGCCGCCCCGGTGCCCAGCGCGATCAGGGTCCACATGTTCGGGCTGCGATGGACCACGGACTGCCAGCCGCGCACGAAGAACGGCCGACCCGCCCACAGGACGATGGGCAGGGACAGAACGAGTTCGATCCAGGTCTGTGTGCGCGCCTCGAACCAATGCAACTGGTGGCCGAACATGGCAAGCACAGTGACCATGACGGTCAGCGGCAGGGTGCACCAGAAGCGGCGCTGGAAATCGCGCAGCTCGGGACTCTCTTCTCCTTCGAGATCCGGCAGCACCGGCTCCAGCGCCATGCCGCACTTCGGACAATAGCCGGGGTGATCCTGCCGGATCTCGGGGTGCATGGGGCAGGTGTAGATCGTGCCTGCCGCCAGGGCCGGCGCTTCGACAGACGAAGGCTCATGGCCGCTGTAGGCATAGCGCGCCGGCTCGGCGACGAACTTCGCCCGGCACTTGGCGCTGCAGAAGTAAAAGAGTCGGCCTGCGTGCTCGACGTGGTGCTCGGACTGCGCGGTCACGTCCATGCCGCAGACAGGGTCCTTCAGACCTTCGGCCCACTGCAGTGCGCTCGGGTGGTCGTGGGCGTGTTGGCGGTGTTCGTGGTCTGATCGCAGGTCCATGACTTCACGCCTCCCTGTTGGCGGGTTTGTCGGGCGGCGCACCATGCCCGCCATCGCCACCGTGGCCATGCAGCAGGTGCATCAGCGGGCACGCCAGCAGCAACAGGTACACCCAATTGCCTGCGACATGGATCCAGTGCTCGCGCAGCAGATAGAAGCCGCCGATGAGGGCAACCATCAGCAACGCGGTCCTCATGCGCCGATTCAGGCCGGACTGGCCGCGCGTGTCGTGGAGGTGTTCTTGGTCAGTCGTGTTCATCGCGGTGTTCCCTTCATCGAGGATCGGCGCGGTCGGCGCCGGCCTCCTGTTCCAGGTTGCAAGACCGCTGCTGCGCCTCATGGATCCAATCGGCACACGGTCAGTGCATGGTTTCTTCACGGATAAGAACCAAAAACTTGCGCTGCTCCGTCTTTCCCAACCAGCAAGACTTTGTAGGCATCACGGCGTCCTCCGTAGGCGACACCATCCATGCCGGGTGAACCAATGGGCATGCCCGGCACCGCCAAGCCCAGGGCTTTGGGCTTTTCCTTGAGCAGCCGCTGGATGTCCGTTGCGGGTACGTGGCCTTCGATCACATAGCCCTGGATCAGGGCCGTATGGCAGGAACCGAATTTCTGCGGCATCCCGAAGCGAGTGCGGGCTGCGCTGTTGCCCTGGTCGACGGCACTCACGCGGAATCCGCTTTTCTCCAGGTGGGTAATCCAGTCCTTGCAACACCCACAGTTCGGGTCCTTCCACACCTGCACGGCAAGCGTCTGCGGTGCGGCGGCTGGTGCCAGGGAGGGAAGACTCAGCGCAAGCACCGCCAGCAGCAGCCTGCGCCGCCGGGGGAACGGTTGATCAACGGTTTGGTGCATGATAAGGACTCCCGGTGACGCTGCTTATTCGACGACGATCTTGCCCACCATGCCCGCTTCCATATGGCCGGGGACGAGGCAGGCGAAGTCCACCGTACCGGGCTGATCGAACTGCCAAACCAGCCCGCCGCGCTGGCCAGGCTGGAGCGTCACCATGTTCGGCTCGGCATGCTGCATCTGGGGCATCTTGCGCATCATCTCGGCGTGCGCCTTGAGTTCCTTCATTGAGCCGATCACCATTTCGTGCGGCACCTTGCCCGTGTTCTTGACGAAAAAGCGGATGGTCTCGCCCTTCTTGACCGCGATGTTCGCCGGCGTGAACCGCATCGAGTCGTCCATGACCACCTCGATGGTGCGGTCGACCTTGGCGGGATCGCCTGGTTTGCCGACTTCGGAGGGTGATGTGTCCCCGTGCATCGAACCGTGCATGCCGTGCATGCCCTGCATGTCATGCCCGGCCATGCCATGGCCGCCCTGATGGCCCCCACCGGCCAGCGCCAACACAGGCAAGGCGGCCAGCATCAAAACGCTCAGGGTTTTCTTCATCATCGGTTTCTCCTTAGGGTTGGTGAATAAGATCGGAGTTGCGCGTGGCGGCTTCTAGAACCACAGCCGCACACCCGCCACATAACGCGTTTCCCGGGTACGCTGTCCTTCGGCGCGCGCAAAATCGGCGGTCTGTCCGAACTTGCCAGCCCATTCGACGCCGACGTAGGGCGCGAACTGGCGCGAGAACTCGTAACGCAGGCGCAGGCCTGCCGCCGCATCGGCCAGCCCACTTCCCAGGCCACGCGCTTCATCGCGCTGGCCATACAGATTGACTTCCATGCGGGGCTGCAGAATCAGGCGCTGGGTGAGCAGGAGTTCGTACTCGCCCGACAGGCGCAGTGCCGTGCGTCCCGAGCTGCCGACGTAGGCGGTGGCATCGACATCGAACCAGTACGGCGCGAGTCCCCGGATGCCGAAAGCGAGCCAGGTCCGGTCAGGCCCCGTGCCGCTGTCCTGCCGCACCCCGAGTTGGGTGTCCCAGTACGAGGCGATCGCATGGCCCCACAGGACCTCCGTGCGTGCCTCCTCCAGTTTGCCTTTGGCGACGTCACCCTCGGCCTTGAGGACCAGGCGGTCGTAGGTGCCGCCGAACCAGGCTTGCGCGTCATAGGCGGTCGCGTTCCCGTCCTTCGTGTAAACGCGCTCCAGGCGATCGAGGAGCACGCTGCCGAACGCATGTTCATCGGACAGCCGAAGTTGCCGTGGCCCGGGGAGTGCGTAAGGGCCCGACTCCAAAGTCAAGCCATTGGAATACGCGTGCGGATCACGGGCATCGGCGGGGGCGGGGCCGCCCTGCATGTTCATGCTGCCGTGGTCCATGGTGGCGCTCGCCGGCGATTCGGCTCGCGTTGGGGCTGGAGCCGTGCCCGGGTGCCCGGCATGGCCGCCGCCTTCCACCGTTGTTTGCGCCCAGACGGGTGCCGCACCGAGCAACACCAGCGCCGCAGTGAAGAGAGAACAGGGTTTCATGGCGAATCTTCTTTTGATCAGTTTCATGACACGACCACCACGCGGAACATGCCCATGTCCATGTGCAACATCAGGTGGCAGTGCCAGGCCCAGCGACCCAGGGCGTCGGCGGTCACGAGGAAGCTGACGCGCTGCGCGGGTTGAACCGGGACGGTGTGGCGACGCACCAGGAACTGCCCGTCGGGCGTTTCCACCTCGCTCCACATCCCGTGCAAATGCATCGGGTGCGTCATCATCGTGTCGTTGTGCAGGATGACGCGCACCCGCTCGCCGTACTTCAGGTGCACCGGCGTGCTCTTGCCGAACTCGAGGCCGTCGAGCGACCAGGTATAGCGCTCCATGTTGCCGGTGAGGTGCAGCTCGATCTCGCGCTCGGCCCCGCGTGGGTCGAGAGGACCACCGATCGTCCTGAGATCCGCCAGCGTCAGCACGCGCCGGCCGTTGTTGCGCAGGCCAATGCCCGGATCGTCAAGATTGGTGCGCGGCATGTCCACCCGCATATCCGTGCTTGGGCCGTATTCCGTGCGTGCGTGACGGACCGTGGCGCTGGGCTTGGCCATCGCGCCGCCGGTCATGCCATGCATCGCGTGCTGGCCGTGATCCATGGCCATCGCGCCATGGTTCATGCCGGACATGTCGTGCTTCATGCCCGGCATGTCGTGGCCCATCGCCGCGTGGTCCATCGCGCCCATCATGTCGGCCATGGTGAGCCATTCGACGGGATCGAGCGCAGGCACGGCGGCGCTCAAGCCCTCGCGCACCGCGAGCGTGCCGCGGGCGAAGCCGGTTCGATCCATCGATTGCGCGAAGATCGTGTAGGCGTCCTCTCGGGGCGTGACGATCACGTCGTAGGTCTCGCCCGGCCCGAAGCGGAACTCATCGACGGTCACGGGCTCGACGTTCTGCCCGTCGCTTTGCACCACCGTCATCTTGAGCCCCGGGATGCGCACGTCGTAGAAGGTGTTGGCCGCGCCGTTGATGAACCGCAGACGCACGCGCTCGCCCGGCCGGAACAGGCCAGTCCAATTGCCGGCAGGGGTGACGCCGTTCATCAGGTAGGTCAATGTCGCCCCCGAGAGATCGGCCAGATCGGTCGGGTTCATCCGCATCTGGTTCCACATCGCACGCTTGTCGAGTGCGCGGGAAAGCCCCATGTCGGCGACGTCGCGGAAGAAGTCAATGGCCGTCGGCTGGTGGTAGTTGTAGTAGTCGCTCTGCACCTTGAGCTTGGCGAGCACCCGCATGGGGTCTTCGTCGGTCCAGTCGGACAGCTGCACCACGTAGTCCCGGTCGGCGCGGATAGGGTCTGCCTCACGCGGCTCGACGATCAACGCCCCGTACATGCCGGTCTGCTCCTGCATGCCGGAGTGCGAGTGATACCAGTAGGTGCCGGTTTGTTCGAGACGGAACTGGTAGGTGAAGGTTTCGCCCGGGGGGATGCCCTGAAAACTGATGCCGGGCACCCCGTCCATCTGGTAGGGCAGGATGATCCCGTGCCAGTGGATCGACGTGGCTTCGCGCAGGCGGTTGGTGACGCGGATGGTGACCGTGTCGCCTTCCCGAAGTTTGAGCGTCGGCGCCGGGATGGAGCCGTTGATGGTGGTCGCCATCCGTGGCTTACCGGTGAAATTGACCGGCGATTCGCCGACCACCAGGTCGATGTTCGTGCCGCTGAGCACGGGCGCTGCACCCGTGCGCGTGTCGGACAGCCCCTGCGCCGCAGCACGCAGCCAGGGTGACAGGCCGATCATGACGCCGCCAGCGACCAAGCCGCGCACGAAACGCCGCCGAGCGGGCACCAACGGCAACGGTGAATGAAACGGTCTCAAGGGTGGCATGGGCTCCTCGCAATGAATTGCTGATTTCGTGGATGACATGCTAGAGGGCCACCCCTGTTAGGAAGCTGTCTGTCAGATTACATTTTTGTTATCATCGTGTCAGGTGCGCCCAAAATCGTCACACTAGCGGCTATTCGATATGGCGGAGCACCCTCATGAAAATACTGATCGTTGAAGATGAGCCCAAAACGGGCGAGTACCTGCGTCAAGGCTTGAGCGAAGCGGGTTTCGTGGTTGATCTGGCGCAGGACGGCGCCGACGGTCTGCACCTGGCCTTGCAGGGCGAGTACGACCTGGTCATCCTGGATGTGATGCTGCCCGGCCTCGACGGCTGGCAGGTACTCCAGTCCTTGCGCCATCGCGGCCTGCAGATGCCGGTGCTGTTCCTGACCGCACGCGATCAGCTGGAAGACCGGGTCAAAGGCCTTGAACTCGGTGCGGACGACTATCTGGTCAAGCCTTTCTCCTTTGCCGAATTGCTGGCCCGCGTGCGCACGATCCTGCGTCGAGGGCGCAGCGGCAACGAGAGCACCGTGCTGCGCGTGGCCGACCTCGAACTGGACCTGCTGCGCCGACGCGTTTCACGCGGCGGGCGACGAATCAGACTGACGGCCAAAGAGTTCGGCTTGCTGGAACTGCTGATGCGCCGTCATGGCGAGGTCCTGCCCCGCTCGCTGATCGCCTCGCAGGTCTGGGACATAAATTTCGACAGCGACACCAATGTGATCGAGGTGGCCATCTGGCGCTTGCGCGCGAAGATTGATGAGGGGCATGAGGTCAAGCTGATCCACACCGTACGTGGCATGGGTTACGTATTGGAAGCGCCGGAGGAGCACTGAATGTTTCGCTCCCTGTCACTGACGACCCGGCTCACCCTCTTCTTTACGTTGGCGGCTGCGGCTGTGGTGTTTGGATTGGCCTTGTTGGTCATCGCTGCATCCGAGCGGCATTTCATCGAGCTGGATCACATGGCGCTGCAGGACAAGCAGCACCTGATCGAGGATATTTTGGCGCGATCCAATTCGGCCGAGGACGCCAAGTGGCTGCTGCGTGAGGCATTGAGCCACCATCACGGGCTGTACGTCAGCGTCCATGATTCGAAAGGTGAAACGCTCTTCCAGTCCGAAGGATTTCGCCTCCCGCGCGAACTGTCACCGGCCGATGAAGGCAACGGCAACGACGCGCTGATCCATTGGGCCGACGAAGGGCAGGCGTTTCGCGGGATGCTTGTCCGGGTTATTCCAGCCTATGACGCAACGACGCGGCTGGACATCCTCGTTGCCATGGACACGGCGCATCACACACGGTTCATGCTGGAGTTGCGGCGCACCCTGATGACCTATGCCGTCGTGACGATCGTCATCTGTGGCTTGCTGAGCTGGTTTGCCGCGTACAAGGGGCTGGCGCCATTGCGTGCCATGAAATCCAGAGCCACCACGCTCACGAGCCAGCAGCTGCACCAGCGCATGCCCGTCGAGGCGGTACCCATCGAAATGGCCGATCTGGCTCACGAACTCAACAAGATGCTGGACCGGCTGGAAGACGCGTTCACGCGACTGTCGGAGTTCTCGTCGAATCTGGCGCATGAGCTGCGCACCCCCCTGAGCAACCTGCTGACCCAGACCCAGGTCGCGTTGGCTACCCGGCGGGATGCCGATACCTACCGGGAGATCCTGGCTTCCAATGCCGAGGAACTGCAGCGTCTGGGCCGCATGGTGTCCGATATGCTGTTCCTGGCCAAGGCCGAACGCGGGATGATGCTGCCGAACCGGGAACGTTTCTCGGCAGCCGAGGAAACGCACGCCCTGATCGAGTTCTATGAGGCGGTCGCCGAGGAGAAGGGCGTCAGACTGGCTCAGCGTGGTGAGGGCGAGATCGTCGGTGATCGCTTGATGTTCCGCCGTGCCCTGAGCAATCTGCTTTCGAACGCGCTGCGCCACACCCCGCCACATGGCGAGGTCACGATCGAGATCAGCCAGTCTTCCCAAGCCACCCGGGTGAGCGTCGAGAACACCGGCGAGGACATCGACCCGAGGGTACTGCCGCGCCTGTTCGATCGGTTTTACCGTGCTGACCCATCGCGGTCACATCCGGAAACCGACGGCGCAGGGCTGGGATTGGCGATTACCCGCGCCATTATGCAAACCCATGGAGGATCGATCAGCGTGACGTCCGCGCAGGGCAGGACCCGGTTCTGCCTGGAGTTCCCAGGCGGAACCTGATGAGGTGAAGCAGTTGGGGCGAGCCAGCCCAAGTGCCTTTGGTCTGTGCGCTTTCGCAGAGGCAATGGCCCCGATCGCTGTTGAACCGACCGGGCTGACGGCTCCCGATCACGGATCAGCGTGAACGCTACGAAGAGTTTGAGAGAACTCGGGGGCGTGAGCATGCGCCGGGGCCCGGTGCCATGGAGCGGCAGATCGGGATTCCAGGTCATCGGCCCGATTCCTCGCCGCTCGACATCCACCCGTTTCCGGCAAGCCATGTTTGCGGAAATGCAGCACCTTGCTGGAGCGCGTCCAGCGGGAATGACAGGAAGGCACGCAGACCGGCAACGACCTCGGAAAGCTGAAGCTCGTCCAAGGCATTCTTCCTCAAGAATGCTTGCCACTGAGTCTGCTTCTGCCGATCCTGCGCGAATTCGTCGCTCAATCCGAAAGGGACGCCATCCGGCAGCGGTGTCCTGCGGCGCTCGAAGGTGGCGTGGATCGCCTTGCACAGGAGCGCGCCGTCGAAGTCGGTGTAGCGCGACAAGATCCAGAGATCGAAGTAATCCTTCATGCGGCTGTTGGCGATGCCGAGCGACACCAGTGCCTCCAGCTTCTCGGCGACAACCGTGTAGCGGGGGTAGGCGCGCAGCTTCGGGGCTGGCATGTCCGGCAGCATTACCGGGTAGTCGACGGCCTCGGGGCCGGGCGTCACGGCGTCGCCGAAACCCACGTCGACCTGCACGTGGCATCGGGCACCGTCCAACAGGCCGATCAGCGTGACCCGGACACCGGAGTAGTTGGCTTCCTTGCGGATCTCCTCCGCGTGTACCGAGTCAGGCTGGAAGCGTATGCCGTCGTCCAGTTCCACCGTACAGATGTCCCGAAACGCCGCCTCGACATGCGGGATCTCGGCCGAGCCGAAGCCCAGCAGATCGGCGTCGCGTGTCGGACGATGCGGGATGTCGAACCACAAGTCGAACAGCAGCGCACCTTTCAGCAGGAACTGGTCGGCGTGGGGGGAGATGCTGAGCCGGTAAAGCAGGCGCTCAAGCGCATAGCGGGTCAAGATCAGATTGAAGTCTTGCCGGGTCTCGCGGGCGCGGTTGAGCAGGCGGGCGCGCACCGAGGCGGCCATGTTGCGCTGGTTCATGACAGGCTTTCCATGTAGGGGCGCATCACATTGGCCACACGGCACAGCGCAGCAAAACGCCAAAGTTCATCCATGCTGACGCGCTTGGCACGCCAGGACTCCTGTAGCGCCTCCAGCGCGACATCGAGGCCGATCTTGTTGCGGAACTTGAAGCAGTCAGCCACGGTCCGGGCGACGTTGGTCACGCGCACCGGCACACCATCGATGAGGTGCTCCTCGACCCCCTCCGTCAGCGCGGCGCCAGAGAAGCGCACGATGCGCAGCGGGGGATAGTCCATCTTTGGCGCGCGTGCCTTGTTGGGAATTGCCAGCCAGACCTCGAACGGCGACTGTGTGGTGAGTTCATGTAGGCGCAGTGCCGACAGCAGGCAGACGATGGCTTGCGGGTGCTTGCGTGCCACCTCGGACAGTACGCCGTGTTCCGAGACGGCCCGGTCCGGAATTGCGTACAGGCCCCGTCCCACGCGCTGGAGCAGCCCTTGCCGCACCAGCCGCGTGAGGGCGATCGTGGGCAGCCCACGCTCATTGAGATCGCGTGGGCGAATAAGGCCGCGCTGGGCGGCAAGATCCAGAATGCTCTGGTGCGAACTGTCCATGTCGTCATAATGTTGCGAAACGTCGGTAGTTGTCAAGAACTACCGACAAAACACAACGGCCATGGTTTCCTTTGCCTGCCGATGCCGCAATCCAACCGTTTGATTCGTCAGCACGTAACCCATTGATCTGTATAGGTCCACGTTGCGGCCTCTGCGGACTTCGGCCCTTAGCCGGCGAGCGAGGCTGGAGAGAAGAATGGCCAGGAGAGAGCGAAATGGGGCCGAGATGGGCGAGACGACCGGAGGAAGGAAGTCCGCAGAAATCCGCAGGAGTCCCCGCGAACACGCGGGAGCGCGCAAAGAAAAAGGCCAACCGAGATCGGTTGGCCTTGGGGTATTGGTGGCCAAGGGCGGAATCGAACCACCGACACAAGGATTTTCAGTCCTCTGCTCTACCAACTGAGCTACTTGGCCGTGGGGGCGGCTTGCTGCGCGGAAAGGGCAGCGTACCCCCGGGAAAGCGCGACATTACACCCGAAAAGGGCGCTTCGGTCAAGGCAAGCCCCGCTTGCGGAAGACGAGGTCCCAGACGCCATGGCCCAGTCGCAGGCCGCGGTTTTCGAATTTGGTGGTGGGCCGCCAGGCGGGGCGGGGCGCGTAGCCCTCGGCGGTGTTTTCCAATCGCGGCTCGGCGGAGAGCACCGCCAGAATCTGTTCGGCATAGGGCTGCCAGTCGGTGGCCACGTGGATGTAGCCACCGGGCTTCAAGCGGTCGGCCGCCAGGGCGACAAAGGGGGCTTGGATCAGGCGCCGCTTGTGGTGCCGTTTCTTCGGCCAGGGGTCGGGGAAGAAGATGTGCAGGCCATCGAGGCTTTCCGGCGGGATCATGTGGGTGAGCACCTCGACGGCATCGTGGGGGATGATGCGCAGGTTGGTGAGCCCGCGCGCCTCGATTTCCTTGAGCAGGCTGCCGATGCCCGGGGGGTGGACTTCGACGCCGATGAAGTCCGTCTCCGGGTGCTCGGCGGCGATGGTGGCCGTCGTCTCCCCCATGCCGAAGCCGATTTCGAGGATGCGCGCCGCCGCGCGCCCGAACACCTGGTCAAGGTCGAGCGGCTCGGGGCGGAAAGGGATGCCATAGACCGGCAGCAGGGTCTCCAGGGCACGCTTCTGGGCGCGGGAGATGCGGCCGGCGCGCAGGACGAAACTGCGAATGGGGCGATGGGGGGCGGACATGGGCGTGCCAAAAGCGGCGAATTGTACCCGAAAGCGGCTCCGGCACGGCCCACCCCCCCTGGGGTGAGGTCCGCTCGGGGGGCTAAAGATTTGGGCCTTGCGGTCGTTAGTGGGCGGTTGGCTTGGATTTCGTCCCCATGCGTTTTTTCCACACGGCCCAGGAACGGCAAATCACCCTCAGCACGGCACTGGTGCTGGCGGCGATCGCCTTGGCGACGGGCGCGGGCACCTGGTGGCTGGCGCAAGGCCGCCTGGAGTCCTGGGCGAAAGAGGGCCTCACCCTGGCCCTGGCCGGCCACGTGGCCACCATCGACGGGGAGATCCGCGCGCACGAGGAAACCGTGGCGGCGCTGGCGCAAAACGCCGCCCTCAAGGGGGCGCTGCGCAACCTCCTGCGCCGCCCAGCGGATGGCGCCGCCCAGGCCGCCCTCCGGGAAAGTCTGACCCAGGTGCCGGCGGCCCAGGCTTACCGGCTGGAGTTTTTTGATAATGCGGGCCGGCCGCTCCTCGCCCTGGGCCCCCCGCTGGGGGAGCCGCGGCTTTCCCTGCGCCTTAAGCGGACCACGCCCACCTGGCTTGCCTGGACGGACGGTCCCGTGCTCATGAGCCGGGTGGGAATCGCGGGTGAAACGCCCTTGGGCAGTGTTCTCGCCAGCCGCCCGGCGCCAAGCCTGCTTGGCCTGACGCGGGATTATCCCGGCCTGGGCGAGACGGGGGAGCTTGCCCTGTGTGGCGCCACCGGGCCGGATCGGATGGATTGCCTGCCCCTGCGGCTTACGCCGCGGCTGCTTCCCAACCTGCCGCGACAGGTGGAGGGGGAACCCCTGCCCATGGGCCGCGCCCTGGCCGGTGAGCGGGGGTTCATGCTGAGCCGGGATTACCGGCGGCGGCTGGTGGCGGCGGCCTTCGCCCCGGTGGGGGATACGGGGCTGGGAGCCGTGCTCAAGGTGGACGCGGCGGAGCTCTTTCTCCCCGGCCACGCGCAGCTTCTCGCCGGCGGGGCCTTTGTCCTCGTCCTGGCGCTGGTGGGGCTCGGGCTTTTGCGCTGGCGGCTTCTGCCCCTGATCCGCGAAGTGCTGCTATCGGAACGCCGGGCGCGGAGTCTTTCCGCATCGCTCGCGGAAAGTGAGGCATTGAGCCGCGCCGTCTTGGAGAGTGTGGAGGAGGGTATCCTCACCGTGAATGGCCGCGGCGAGGTGGAAAGCCTGAACCTCGCCGCCCAGCGCATGTTTGGCGTGGGTCTGGAGGCGGCGCAGGGCAGGAGCGTAAACCTGCTCATCCCCAATGCCTGGGGCGAGGGGGAAAACGCTTGCCTTGCCGGTCTGGGGGGCGACGGCAGCGGCCGGGAAATGATGGGGCGGCGGCAGGACGGCAGGGTCTTTCCCCTGGAAGTGCGCGCAAGCCGCCTCAATTGTCCCCGCCACACCTTCCACGTGCTTGCCGTGCGCGACATTTCCCAGCGCAAGGCACAGGAGGCGCGACTGTTCGATCTCGCCCACCACGACCCCCTCACCGGTCTGGCCAACCGGGCTTTGCTGCGTGACCGCCTGTCCCAGGCCATCGTCGCCGCAAGACGCGCCCACGACCACGTGGGGGTGCTCTTCCTCGACCTGGATCATTTCAAGGTGGTGAACGATTCCCTCGGTCATCAGCTTGGGGATAGGCTGCTGAAGACGGTGGCCTCGCGCATCACCGGCTGCCTACGCCAGGGCGACACCGTCGCGCGCCAGGGGGGCGATGAATTCATCGTGGTGCTGCCTGGCGTCACCCGCTTCGAGGACGTGGGCATGGTGGCGGCGAAAATTCTGGCCGCCGTGTCCGCCCCTTATCAACTGGACGGCCAGGAGCTGCATACCGGGGTGAGCATCGGTGTGGCGGTGTTTCCCGAAGACGGCGAGGATGTGGACACCCTGCTGCGCCATGCCGACATCGCCATGTACCACGCCAAACAGGCGGGGCGCAGCAACTATCAGTTCTTCACGCCGGAGATGAACCGCGCCGCGCGCCAGCGCCTGGAGCTGGAAACGAGCCTCCGCCAGGCCCTGGGTAGGAGGGAATTCGGCCTGGAATTCCAGCCCATCGTCTCCATGGCGACGGGTGTGGCCTCGGGGGTGGAGGCGCTTTTGCGCTGGCATCCGCCCGCCGGGCCGGTGGGGCCCGACCGTTTCATACCTGTTGCCGAGGAAACCGGACTCATCGTGCCCATCGGCGAATGGGTGCTGCGCGAGGCGTGCAGCCAGTTCAAGGCCTGGCAGGCCGCAGGCTGTGGGCTTGAGCGTGTGGTGGTGAATCTGTCGGTGCGTCAGTTCGCCCAGCGCAACCTGGTTTCAGTGGTGCGCGCCGCCCTGGATGCGGCAGAGCTCGCCCCGGAACACCTGGGGTTGGAAATCACCGAAAGCCTGTTGATGACCAATCCGGTGGAAGCGATCCGTGTCCTTACCCTGTTGTCCGATCTCGGCATCCAGATCTCGGTGGACGATTTCGGCACCGGCTATTCCAGCCTGAGCTATCTCAAGCGTTTCCCCATCCACAAAATCAAGATCGACCGAAGCTTCGTCCGCGACATCACCCACGATGCCGAGGATGCGGCCATCGTCACCGCGGTGGTCGCCATGGCCCACAGCCTTGATTGCCGGGTGGTGGCGGAAGGGGTGGAGACGGAAGCGCAGCTTGCTTTCCTGCGCCGGCTGGGTTGCGATGAATACCAGGGGTATTATTTCAGCCGGCCCCTGCCGGGCCCCGCCCTCATGGAACGACTGCAGGTGGCGTGAGCCGTTGACCCTGCGCCACGGCCGCGCTATAAGGCAGGCTTTCCCCGTGCGCGATCATGGCGAGTCTCGTCGAGCGTCTCACCCTCTATGAGCAGTTGATGCGGCTTGACCGGCCCATCGGCATTTTCCTTTTGCTCTGGCCCACCCTGTGGGGCTTGTGGTTTGCATCCGCCGGTCGGCCCGATCCCCTCGTGCTCTGGATTTTCATCCTCGGCACCGTGCTCATGCGTTCCGCGGGCTGCGTCATCAACGACTATGCCGACCGCGACATCGATCCCCACGTGGAGCGCACCCGCAACCGGCCACTGGCCGCAGGCCGGGTGAGCCCGAAGGAAGCGCTGCTGCTCGCCGCGGTGCTGGCGCTTCTGGCATTCCTCCTCATCCTACCCTTGAATCGCCTCACCTGGCTCATGGCGGTGCCTGCGTTGCTGCTTGCCGCAAGCTATCCCTGGACCAAGCGTTTCTTCGCCCTTCCCCAGGCTTATCTGGGTATTGCCTTCGGCTTTGGCATTCCCATGGCCTATGCCGCCCAAACCGGCGCGGTGCCTGCAATTGCCTGGTGGCTTTTGGTTGCCAACATGTTCTGGTCCATCGCCTACGACACGGAATACGCCATGGTGGACCGCGACGATGATCTCAAGCTGGGCATCAAGACTTCGGCCATTACCTTCGGCCGCTGGGATGTGGCGGCGGTGATGGCCTGTTACACGGCGATGCTGGGGCTGCTCGTCTGGGTGGGGCAGCGCCTGGAAATGGGTGTGGTCTATTACCTGGGGCTCGCAGTGGCGGCCGCCATCGCCCTCTACCACTACACCCTCATCCGCCACCGCGAGCGGCAAGCCTGCTTCCGCGCCTTCCTGCACAACAACTGGCTGGGGGCGGCGGTGTTTTGCGGCATTGCCCTGGACTATCTGCTGCGCTGATCATGCCGGCTAGACTAAACACTGCCGCCTTGATCGAGGAAATGGGCCGGGGCCTGCCCCGCCTGCCTGGCGGACGGGTGGATTATTCCCACGCGACGCGGGTGCCGGTGCTGGTGTGCTTCGTCGAATACGGCGGCCGTCTGCTGCTTCTCAAGCGCAGCGCCAGGGTGCGCAGTTACCCGGGCAAGTGGGGTGCGGTGGCCGGCATCATCGACCGGGCGCTCCCCATCGAGGAATTGGCCCTCGCGGAACTGAAGCGGGAGCTGGGCATCGGCCCCCAGGAGGTGGCAAGCCTCACCTTGGGGGAACCCCACGAATACCACGATGCGACGCTGGGTCGCAGCTGGCGGCTGTATCCCATGTTGGCGCGGCTTGCCGGCACGCCCCGCATCGAAATCGATTGGGAGTACTCCGACTTCGAGTGGATCACCCCGGAGCGGCTGGCCGACTACGACACGGTTCCCCTTCTCGAGGAAAGCCTGCGCCGGGCGCTTCGCGCCGCACTGGCTTGAACCCAGATTTGTCATTAGGCCGGCCTGTGCCTTCGATTGGCGCTTTGGTGAGTCGAATCGCATCTGCGTTGCTATT